>NZ_JAZGQE010000146.1:0-12236 GCF_048593885.1 Yersinia sp. 1252 StPb PI
GTTTTGATTTATAATGATTTTAAAACTTTAAACTGTTGATTATAAAGAGGTATTATGAAGCGCTTACTCCATACCATGATCCGCGTTGGTGACCTGCAACGCTCTATCGATTTTTACACCAAGGTATTAGGGATGCGTTTACTGCGTACCAGCGAAAACACGGAGTATAAATACTCGCTGGCTTTCGTCGGTTATAGCGATGAAAGTGAAGGTTCAGTGATTGAACTGACCTATAACTGGGACGTGAGCAGTTACGACATGGGGACTGCATTTGGTCACCTGGCGCTGGGCGTGGATGATGTTGCCGCTACCTGCGATCAAATTCGTCAGGCTGGTGGGAATGTGACCCGTGAAGCCGGCCCGGTAAAAGGCGGTAATACTATTATTGCTTTTGTCGAAGATCCCGACGGTTACAAAATCGAGTTAATCGAGAATAAGAGCGCCGGACACGGCCTTGGCAACTGATTAGCGCAAAGGCACCTAAGGTGCCTTTTTTCTCATCGCGATATCCCCCTGCATCCCGCGCTAAAATTTGACATAATGCGCGCTGAATTCGATGAAGATAAGAAACTGATGGCAGATAAAAGTGATCTTAACGCCCTAAGTGGCCGTTTTCGTGGGTATTACCCCGTTGTAATTGATGTGGAAACCGCCGGTTTTAATGCGCAAACCGATGCATTATTAGAAATTGCTGCCGTGACCTTGCAGATGAACAAGGATGGTTGGTTATTACCCGATGAAACGCTGCATTTCCATGTAGAACCCTTTGAGGGTGCCAATCTGCAACCAGAAGCACTGGCATTTAATGGCATTGACCCGACCAACCCTTTGCGTGGTGCTGTGAGTGAATACGATGCTTTGCATGCCATCTTTAAAGCCGTGCGTAAAGGGCTGAAAGATCAAGGCTGTAACCGAGCTATTATCGTGGCACACAACGCCAATTTTGATCACAGCTTCGTGATGGCTGCTGCTGAACGCGCCAGTTTGAAACGTAACCCGTTCCACCCATTTGCAACCTTTGATACTGCGGCGCTCAGTGGGCTGGTGCTAGGGCAAACTGTGCTGGCGAAAGCCTGCCTGACGGCAGGTATTCCGTTTGATAGTAGTCAGGCGCACTCCGCATTGTATGACACCATGCAAACGGCAAAATTATTCTGTGAACTGGTTAACCGCTGGAAAAAACTGGGTGGCTGGCCTATACCGGCGGGGGAATCCGAATAGCGCAGTGTTCATGAGAGAAGATTGTTCATGAGAGAAGACGCAACAATTTTACGTTCAAAAAAAGGTGGCTCAAAGGCCACCTTTTTATTTTTGTCACCGAAAACACACATGCCCTATTCTGCGGCAGGCTTTTCTTCTTGTGCACGGTATTTGTCAGCGGTTTCTTTCAACAACTGTTGTAGTTCGCCACGCTGATACATTTCCATCAGAATGTCACAACCGCCGACCAATTCACCATCAACCCACAATTGTGGGAAGGTTGGCCAGTTAGCATATTTTGGCAGTTCCGCACGAATATCCGGGTTTTGCAGGATATCAACATAAGCAAAGCGTTCGCCACAGGCAGACAGCGCCTGCACAGCCTGAGCCGAGAAACCGCAGTTAGGTAACTTTGGTGAACCCTTCATATAAAGCAGGATTGGGTTTTCTGCTATCTGGCGCTGGATTTTATCAATCGTCGTCATTTCTTGCTTCCTCAAGCCATATAGTGGCTACAATACTTAGAACCTATCCATTAGGGCTGTTTTATTATTGCGTCCGGCCTATTGTAGCGACTGTTACCACTGGAATAAAACGCCATCTTTTGCAGGGGCTTTACTCCATGGACGAATGGTTATATTGTCAGCTACAAATATGTGCATTTAGAATAACATTTTTGATCCCATCACTTCACTATTATCTTCTTTATGGGATTGCCCTGCGGCTTCAAGTAGGAAAGAGATAACTCGTTGACGTATGGTTGATTTAAGTCCATTAGACGTGTGAAAAAGCGACAATATCTAAGCCATTAATGTTTTCTCACAATATCGATTAAGATCCTGTCGCTCTCTGCTTTTTTATATCGTGAGTTTCGGCAATACTGTGACTCTTCATATTCATCTCAGGGCAAGGTTGGTAGCGTTATTATGCGTTTAATATTTACGCTGTTTGTGCTGCTGTTTACCCAGCTATTTTTAAACCTGGCGCATGCGTCGCCGCAGGCTCATGTGTCTGCTGAGCAGAAGAAAGGACAGGCCAGCCAGGCCAGCCCTGATGATCGTAAAAAACGTAAAGCAGATAAAAGTACCAAAAAAGTAAAAGTAGCCAGCAATAAAACCCCTACCAACAAAGTGACTACCAATAAAACAGCAACCAGCAGCGATAAAAAGAAAATTGCCGCCGGCACGACTAAAACCATTAAAAAGAAAACGCAGGAAGTCAGTAAAATCGCTACAAAAAAAACCAGCAATCCGAAAAAAACCAATATTAAAACTGCAGCCAATAAAAAAGTGGCTGCAGGTAAAAAAACAGAAAAAGTCGCTTATGGCCGACACAGAAATAAAAGCCAAGGCAAAGCGGCTACCGAATTAGTCGCCAATAGTAAAATCAAGCTCAGTCCAGCGCATAAAAAACGCTATCAACACGCCAAACAGACCGCGATGAGCAAACTGATGAAGCAAGTCGGTAAACCTTATCGTTGGGGTGGCACCTCTCCTAATACCGGATTTGATTGCAGCGGGCTTATCTATTACGCCTATAAAGACGTGATCAGAATAAAAATGCCGCGTACCGCGAACGAGATGTATCACTTGCGTGACGCCGCCCCCGTCAAACGCGCTGAGCTGGAGAGTGGGGATTTAGTGTTCTTCAATATTGCCAACCGTGGCGTCGCCGACCATGTAGGCGTCTATCTGGGTAACGGTAAGTTCATTCAGTCCCCACGCACTGGCGAAGAAATTCGTATCAGTATGCTGGACAATGACTACTGGCAGGATCATTACGTTGGCGCACGCCGTGTGGTCACCCCGAAAACCATCCGCTAAGACTTCAGTCTGCGCCCGGTGGTCTCACCACCGGGTGCTGATGGCACAATAACGCCCCTGCACTTGTTATCCCCATGGCATAACGTTGATACAATCACCCATCAAACAGTGTGGTTATATCTGTCATTCTTGTTGAAAGTTGTTAAGATTAATACCCACAACAAAAATACAACAATTAAGCTTTAACCGCTCTTCGCCACCTCACTGCCCGTGGCAATTGATGTGATTTGAGGAGCAAACACCCTGAGCAACCCCGAAAGGAGAGAGCTATGTCTTTTGAATTACCGGCATTACCCTATGCGCAAAATGCGCTAGAGCCCCACATCTCAGCTGAAACGCTGGAATACCACTACGGCAAGCATCACAACACCTATGTGGTTAATCTCAATAACTTGATTAAAGACACTGAGTTTGCGGGTAAGACGCTGGAAGAGATTGTAAAAACCTCTAATGGCGGGATCTTTAATAATGCGGCCCAAGTCTGGAACCACACCTTCTACTGGCACTGCCTGTCACCTAACGGCGGCGGCGAACCTACGGGCAAAGTTGCCGATGCCATTAATCAATCATTTGGTTCTTTTGCTGAATTTAAAGCGCAATTTACTGATGCGGCAGTAAAAAACTTTGGTGCGGGCTGGACCTGGCTGGTTAAAAAAGCAGATGGCACACTGGCGATTGTCAGTACGTCTAATGCAGCAACTCCACTGACCACCAACGATAAACCGGTGTTAACCGTAGATGTGTGGGAACATGCTTACTATATTGATTACCGCAATGCGCGGCCAAAATACCTGGAAAACTTCTGGGCACTGGTTAACTGGTCTTTCGTTGAGAAAAATTTAGCCTGATACGGCAAGAAGAGTGACAACCCATCGTCGCATTACGCGTAAAATAATTAAGGGCGGGGTTAACCCGCCCTACTTATCACTTCACACCGGCAAGCGGTTTAATTAATTCATTACCGCCACGAAGCTAAAGACAATAATCATCGCCAGCGCACCAACAGTCGTAATCAGCGACATTTTCAGATTGGTATCCATAAAAACTCCTTAGCCGGTTAGTTTGTAGTATCGAAAAGGCACATAGTTAGTGTGTTAAATTATTTTCCCACAGTTCAGAAAAAAAATCTTGTGCTCATTACGCACTTTATAACTTTGATTACCCCTTTCACTTTTCCTCCAGATCAGCCAAAATTCGCAGTTCATAACTGCATACCGACTAATAACGTCCAATAAATACTCTCAGACAATCAGCTGATTTAACTTCCCAGCCTAATATCGTGTTTTTGTCTGAGCGGTTTTCGGGTTATGCAGGCAAACGATTAACATAATACTTACCCTACTGTAACCGGTAAGCTTAGGAGTCATTCTTTTTATGGCAACGATTAAAGATGTGGCCAAACACGCGGGTGTGTCCACCACCACCGTTTCGCACGTTATCAACAAAACTCGTTTCGTCGCCGAGAATACCAAGGCTGCGGTGTGGGCTGCCATTAAAGAACTGCATTATTCACCCAGCGCTGTAGCCCGCAGTTTGAAAGTTAATCACACTAAATCAATTGGTTTACTGGCAACATCCAGCGAAGCGCCCTATTTTGCCGAAGTGATCGAAGCGGTCGAAAATAGTTGTTATAGCAAAGGTTATACCCTGATTTTATGTAATTCTCATAATAATCTGGACAAGCAAAAAGCTTATCTGGCGATGTTGGCACAAAAACGTGTCGATGGGTTGCTGGTGATGTGTTCAGAATATCCTGAGCAGCTACTCGGGATGTTGGAAGAATATCGCAATATCCCAATGGTCGTCATGGATTGGGGAACCGCTCGGGGTGATTTTACTGACTCGATTATTGATAACGCCTTTGAAGGTGGTTATTTAGCGGGCCGTTACCTGATTGAGCGCGGTCATCGTGACATTGGGGCTATCCCCGGCCAGTTAGCCCGTAATACCGGTGGTGGCCGCCACCAGGGGTTCCTGAAAGCACTGGAAGAAGCAAATATTACCCTGCGTGATGAGTGGGTAGTCCAAGGGGATTTTGAACCGGAATCCGGTTATAAAGCGATGCATCAAATCCTGACACAAAAACATCGCCCAACGGCGGTGTTCTGTGGCGGCGATATTATGGCCATGGGCGCGATATGTGCTGCTGATGAGTTGGGCCTACGGGTACCACAAGATATTTCGGTGATCGGGTATGATAATGTGCGTAATGCGCGCTATTTCTCGCCGGCGCTAACCACTATTCACCAGCCCAAAGAGCGCCTGGGCGAAACGGCCTTTGCCATGTTACTTGACCGTATTATCAGCAAACGTGAAGATTCGCAGACCATTGAGGTACACCCTAAACTGATTGAGCGTCGTTCTGTCGCTGATGGTCCGTTCCTCGATTATCGCCGTTAATCCTCTCCTGCCGGTAGTGTTTAGCTCTACCGGCGGCTAATCTTGCCTCATTAATTCTCAGTCATTGATTGATAACTCACTGTCATCTTTCAACCATTCGGTATTAAGTGTGACACTGTCACCTAGATATTCCAGTAGCCAGGCCAATGCTGGTGAATGGTTGTTCTGCTCCCAGGTCAAGCAACATGGACTATCGGGCAACGGTTCAGCCAGCGTCAGTGCCGCTAGCTTCCCTTGCTCAATCAATGGCGATACCATGTGTGCCGGCACCATCCCGATGCACAATCCTGCACACAGGCAATCGATTCCCGTTGCCCAGTCCGGGGCGACCAATCGCTGCTGGTTTGCTAAAGTCCAGGTGTCACGTTTAGGTAAATTACGAGCGGTATCTTCCAGGCAAAGTGAGGGATAAGGCCGTAACTGATTATCGCTAAGTGGCTCGGTTAATTGGGCTAAAGGATGATCGACACTCACCACACAATGCCAGCTTAAAAAGCCCATGTCGCGAAAGATGAACCGCCCACCGACCGGGATCGCGCGGGTCGCACCAATGGCCATTTCCGCCTGTCCATCCACCAGCGCATCCCACACACCGTTGAATACTTCATAGCGTACCCGCAGTTCAATATCAGGAAAATGTCGATAAAAATCCAACACTAAGCGGCGACTACGCTGTGGTTTAACAATTTTATCTATCACTATATTTAACTGCCCACGCCAACCATTCGCCACCTGTTGACACTGACGGCGTGTGTCATTCATTTTTTTGATAACATCTCGCGCATCTTTAATAAAAACCACGCCAGCTTCGGTTAATTCCACATCGCGATGACGTCGTTCAAACAGCGGAACGGCCAGCCACTCTTCCAATTGGCGCACCGTATAACTAATCGCAGACGGTACGCGGTGCAATTCTTGAGCAGCAGCACTGAAACTCCCAGTACGGGCTACTGCGTCCACCACATCCAGTGAATATTCAGACCACATGATTTGTCACCTTTTTACATCACCAATTTGCTATCAAATTTTTTAACAGCATGGTGCAAATATTACCGTTTCACAACAGAATATCGCAGCGGATAGAATGCCCTTCGCAATTAATTTTCTATAACAGAAGTTTTGCCTGCAAAAATTATAATTTAGCCAACGTCATTGGAGCCGCTGCTAACACCTCTGCGGTTTCAAGGACCAAGGATATAAAGAGAAATAAAGAATGAAAACGTCGTCTGGTTTTATGTTCTATCTGGCCGGTCTGAGTATGTTGGGCTATTTGGCCACTGACATGTATCTGCCCGCTTTTGGCGCAATGCAACAAGAGCTTCAAACGTCTGCCGGCGCCATCAGTGCCAGCTTAAGTATCTTCCTCGCCGGTTTTGCTATCGCTCAGCTTATCTGGGGACCCGTATCGGATAAGTTAGGCCGTAAACCGGTACTGTTAGCCGGTTTGGCGTTATTTGCCATCGGTTGTCTGGGGATCTTATGGGTTGAAAATGCGACACAATTATTGGTCCTCCGCTTTATTCAGGCGGTAGGGGTGTGTTCTGCTGCTGTAAGTTGGCAGGCGTTAGTGGTAGACCGTTATCGCGATGGCAAGGCCAATCGCGTGTTTGCCACCATTATGCCGCTCGTAGCACTCTCTCCCGCGTTAGCTCCGCTGCTGGGTGCCTGGTTATTAAACCACTTCAGTTGGCGTTCAATTTTTGTAGTGCTACTGGCCGTTACGTTGCTGCTATTGATCCCAACGGCGCGGTTGAACGAACGCAAAAAAACCGCACAAGATAATGCGGCACGCAGTAGCACCAACATCAGTTTCTGGCAGTTGCTTAAGTCGGCAACATTCAGTGGCAACGTAATGATGTTTGCTGCCTGTAGTGCCGGTTTCTTTGCCTGGTTAACCGGTTCACCTTTTATTCTGGGTGATATGGGCTATAGCCCGAATGTCATCGGATTAAGTTATGTCCCCCAGACCCTGGCCTTCCTGTTAGGTGGATTTGGTTGTCGCAGTGCTCTTTCCCGGATCAAGGGCAATACCTTGCTGCCGTGGCTGTTGGCGGGATATGCAATCAGCATGATTGCACTTTATCTGATAGCAACGTTAACCACGCCGACGCTGCTGACCTTACTTATTCCATTCTGCATAATGGCGCTGGTGAATGGTGCCTGCTACCCTATTATCGTAGCGAATGCATTAATGCCTTTTCCAGCGAACACCGGTAAAGCAGCCGCGCTGCAAAATACGCTTCAACTCGGGTTATGTTTTGTTGCCAGTATGTTGGTATCGGCCTATATCAGCCAGCCATTGCTGGCAACAGTGACCGTGATGTTGTCGACCGTGGTGCTGGCGTTTTTAGGATATGGCATTCATTGCTACGCATTGCGAAAAGAAAAAAATGATACTAATTCGATGCCCAACGTCATCGGTGTCACAGCAAAGCAACAAGCGAATGAACCACGATGAGCCTGGATAAGGAACGATTCGGGTCGGAAATCGATTTGAACGCTGCAAGCGGCGGCCTGATAGAGGCGAGATCCAAGGATGGGCTAAGTAACGAGAGCCGCTAACACAGCGGTAGCGTCAAGGTCGGAGTGAATTAATTTCCAATAGAAATAGTCACTAAGGAACACGTGAGCCGGGTGTGATTTATTATTGAGAAAGCCTCCCGGCAAGCCTATACTCGATTTAACCAATTACGATACCATTAAAAAAAAGCATTATCTTAAGTACTTTCTGTGCGCGTGGATTGCGTCACATTTACGCTTATGGATGAGTTACCCTAAATCAATCTTTATTAGGGTTTCTTCTTAATCTTCCTCTGTCCGTTATGGATATTAGACACCAAGGTCACGACAACCTTATTGGTATGAATCTGCATGTATCGCGGGTCATAAGTCAGAAGAAAGTGATGGAGAAGCTATGAGTTCATCCTGTATAGAAGACCAGAGTATTCAAGAAACCCCTTGGTTTCGCATTGTACAAGAAATGCTGAATCGGGCTGATATTGAAATCAATGGCTCACGCCCTTTCGACATTCGAGTCAATAACCCAGACTTTTTCAAACGAATACTTCAAGAAGGATCTTTGGCATTAGGTGAGAGTTATATGGACGGCTGGTGGGAATGTGACCGCTTGGATATTTTTTTCCAACGGGTTCTCAGGGCTGGCCTGGAAAATCAACTTCCACACCATCTCAAAGATACTTTACGCATTGCTGCTGCGCGTATTATTAATTTGCAATCAAAGAAAAGAGCCTGGATTGTTGGCAAAGAACATTACGATCTGGGTAATGATCTGTTTAGCCTAATGCTCGATTCGAATATGCAATACTCATGCGCTTACTGGAAAGATGCCACGACCCTTGAGCAAGCGCAGGAAAATAAACTGCGGATGATCTGCGAAAAACTTCAATTGGCTCCGGGCATGACATTGCTCGATATCGGTTGTGGCTGGGGGGGCCTCGCCGCCTATGCCGCCCGGCATTACGGGGTCGCCGTTTCCGGTGTGACCATTTCGGCTGAACAACAAAAACTGGCACAAAAACGCTGTGAAGGCTTAGACGTCACTATTTTATTGCAAGACTACCGTGATCTGAACGAACAGTTCGATCGTATCGTTTCTGTCGGTATGTTCGAGCATGTCGGGCCAAAGAACTATCACACCTATTTTGATGTCGTAAACCGCAATTTGAAGCCAGATGGCCTGTTCTTACTGCACACCATCGGTGCTAATCGTACCGATCTGAGTATCGATCCGTGGATTAATAAATATATCTTCCCTAATGGCTGCCTGCCGTCAGTAAAACATATTGCTAACGCCAGTGAGCCTTATTTTATTATGGAAGATTGGCACAATTTTGGCGCTGATTATGATCGCACCCTGATGGCGTGGTATGAACGTTTTCAAGCCGCGTGGCCGAGCCTGGCTGCGAATTACTCGTCACGATTTGAGCGGATGTTTAGCTATTATCTCAATGCCTGTGCGGGTGCTTTCCGCGCCAGAGACATCCAACTGTGGCAAGTATTATTCAGCCCTAACGGGGTCGAGGGTGGGATTTGCGTGCCGCGTTAATACTTAAAAGAGGACAGGTGAACTGCCTGTCCTATCCTATTTACGTTAAGCCCACATTTATCCGCGAGTGACCTTATCAACTACCGGCGTAGCGGATACAGTTTCCCGCTGAGCCAATACCCGCTCAACCGTGTCCACCACCGCCTGGGTTTGTGGATCGATCTCGATATTTACCCGATGCCCCAAACGCTTTTTACCTAATGTGGTCCGCGACAGTGTTTCTGGTATCAGATGTACACAGAAGCGGTTCCCCACAACCTCTCCAATAGTTAGGCTGATACCATCAATACCGATAAAACCTTTGTGTAACACATACTTCATTAAATCAAAGCTGGGCATACGAAACCAGATCTGACGATTATTTTCTGATGTGTATATTTTGGTAATCTCAGCAGTACAAATAATATGGCCGGACATGAGATGTCCACCGATTTCATCACTGAATTTAGCCGCACGTTCCAAATTAACGCTATCACCAACCTTAATATCGCCCAAATTGGTAATACGCAGTGTCTCCTTCATTAAATCAAAGCTAACCCGATTACCCTCAACGGCGGTGACTGTCAGACAGCAACCATTGTGGGCAACAGAAGCGCCTAACGCTAATTCAGGCAACATCTCCGCTGGCATGTCGACTACATGGGTGCGGAAATTTGATTTTTCTTCGATGGCAACCACCGGCGCGGTGCCTTGAACAATACCGGTAAACATACGCCATGCCTCTTATCTATAGAAAGAAAGTTTCTTTGCCTTGATTTTGCCTCAGAAGATAAGGAAAACCAAACCACTTACACTAAAAAAACAGATAAGAGGTATTTAGCTGATAATTAGTAACAAAGATTGCTTAAGCGCGATGAGCAGGTACAATCCTTTATTGTTTTTCCGCTATTTTATTTATCGCCCATGGCGCGATAAATAGTCGTTATTGAAATCATAACTAGGTTATACCCAAGTTACTTCGAGATACAGGTAGGCGGCAACCGCGTGAACCTCCAGCAGCTTAGATAACTAAGTGTCTGGAGTGAGCAAGGGCAGCCAATACCCCTGTATATTGAAGGGCGACGGGTAGAGAAAGGTGCATACGTGCAGAAGTATATCGTCGAAGCGCGTAGCTTATTGGCTCTCGCTATTCCCGTTGTCATCGCGCAATTATCTCAAACCGCCATGGGCGTGGTTGACACCATTATGGCCGGTTCTGTCAGTGCTACTGATATGGCTGCCGTGGCGGTAGGTACTTCTATCTGGTTACCGGCTATTTTATTTGGCCATGGTTTGTTGTTGGCACTAACCCCGACAGTTGCACAGCTCAACGGTTCCGGGCGTCGCAATCAAATTGCCCATCAAGTCAGGCAAGGGTTTTGGTTGGCGCTTTGCGTTTCACTGCTAATTATGTTTGTTCTATATAATAGCGACCACGTTATTATGCAAATGCATAATATTGACCCCGTGCTAGCAGATAAAGCCGTTGGCTTCCTGCATGCCATTATGTGGGGTGCGCCGGGCTATCTCTTCTTCCAGGTGCTACGTAATCAATGTGAAGGTTTATCCAAAACCAAGCCGGGGATGGTTATCGGCTTTATTGGTTTGCTCGTGAATATTCCGGTTAACTATATTTTCATCTACGGGAAATTCGGTGCTCCGGCATTGGGTGGCGTCGGGTGCGGGGTGGCAACAGGCACAGTCTACTGGGTGATGTTCCTGATGATGCGCTGGTATGTCACCCGCGCTCGTTCACAGCAAGATATCAAACTGGAGAAAGGGTTCGCCGCACCGGACTGGCAAGTAATGAAACGCTTGGGTGGCCTTGGCCTGCCGGTTGCTCTGGCACTCTTCTTTGAAGTGACGCTGTTCGCGGTTGTCGCCTTACTGGTTTCGCCCCTGGGCATTGTCGCTGTTGCCGGGCACCAAATTGCGCTCAACTTTAGTTCATTAATGTTTATGTTACCGATGTCGCTGAGCGTAGCAGCTACCATTCGTGTTGGTTTCCGCCTCGGTCAAGGCTCGGTAGAACAAGCGAGAGTGGCCGCTTATACCAGTATTGCCGTGGGTTTAATGCTGGCCTGTGTCACTGCGGTATTTACCGTTATTTTCCGCGAGCATATTGCCTTGCTGTACAACAAAACACCGGCAGTGGTAATGATGGCCTCGCACTTGATGTTGCTGGCCGCTATTTACCAGCTATCGGATGCGATTCAAGTGATCGGTAGCGGTGTGCTACGTGGTTATAAGGATACACGTTCGATCTTCTTTATTACCTTTACTGCCTATTGGTTACTGGGGTTACCGAGTGGTTACGTGCTGGGGCTGACCGATTATATCGTGCCCGCCATGGGGCCAAGTGGTTTCTGGATTGGGTTCGTTATTGGCTTAACTTCTGCGGCGATTTTAATGGCACTGCGCATCCGCTGGTTACAAAAACAACCAGCAGCATTTATCCTGCAAAAGGCGGCGCATTAGTACCGATAGTCTCTGGCGTGACGGGCAGAATTCATATTGGCAAGTCGCGACTGCGTAAAACACCGAGGTGGAGAAAAAAACAGCGCAATGGGCAAAAGCGCAGCAATTACGTGAGTTTGCGGTGAATATTGTGTTTTTCCCCTTGCCAGCAGACGGGCAGCTCGTTAATATTCGTCCCCGCTGTCAGCATTGATGGTGAGTAATAAAAGAGGATGCGTCCGTAGCTCAGTTGGTTAGAGCACCACCTTGACATGGTGGGGGTCGATGGTTCGAGTCCATTCGGACGCACC
>NZ_JAZGQE010000147.1:0-12232 GCF_048593885.1 Yersinia sp. 1252 StPb PI
TTCTTTTTTTCTAAATATAAATGAAATTCGCCTCGCTGAAGTTGATATTTTCGACACAGCTATTCAAAACAATGATGTCGTTACTTTGATGACTCGATATCCTATCCGAGAGACTGGCTTGCTAAACACCATAGCTAAGAAGCTCGGTTTTCCTGATAGAAAAAGATACGAGTTAAATGTGAGAAACATCATCAGAACCCATAGTTCAGCCCAATCATTGCTCAAACCTCTACTTGGCGGCTTGCACGAAGCTATTTCCCCCACGTGAGACTAAACAACCTATATGGGGTCCGCTTGGAAAACGGAAAAAAATCCTACGTTAAGCCTGTTTTTTAAGCAGGCATAACAGGCAGCTTTGAGCGAGAAGTGGACATTTGTGCATTATGCTCATCGTCTCGATTAAACCTTTTTAAAGGCCTTAAATATGACTATGGGCCTGTGACGATTTACTCATGACTTTTCCGGCCGCAACCTAAGCTCGAAGCTCTTCATAAGATACAATGACGTGTTCCCGGAAGGCTGGACGGGAGGAAAGTCGCTCATAATAAGAAAGCAAAGCGGGCAAAGGTCGTCGAATCACGTTAATGTCGTAATAGCGGTATAAAACATGGCCAAGTTGGATGTCGGCTAGGGTAAAGGTATCGCCAGCTAGAAAACGATTCTTTCCGAGCTGCACTTCTGCCACAGAAAGATTCTTCTCCAAATTTGCCATAGCTTCTCTTATCTCATTTTCATCACGTTGTTTCTCCGGTGTGCGGACAACACGCCAGAACACCGGTGCGGTGAATGCCATCGCAACATTAATTTTTGACCACTCAGCCCAGCGATCAACATTCGCCTTTTTCAGTGCATCTGTAGGCCAGAAGCTTTCCGAGCCGTAGGAATTTGCCAGATAGCGGAGAATTGCGCCTGTTTCCCACAGTGGAAGAGCCGAACCATCCTGTAGAACCGGGACTGTTCGATTTGGGTTTAACGAAAAGAAAAAATCTGTATCAGTCCCCCCATATGTATGCCCTATATCGTGCCTTACATACGGCAGCTCCATTTCTCCAATGCACCACATCAATGCCTGTACATTCGAAGACGTTTTTCGACCCCATACGGTTAACATATTGATCCCTTCTCAGCCTTACATAGCGGTGCATTTATCATACGAATTCGATTTCGTACCAAAGTAGTGAACCAGTGTCATACTCGAGTTCTGATAGAAACTCCAGCAGTTGAAGAAGAAAACTTTTTTCGGAGTGTAGTCGTACACGGAATTAGTATTCTTCCGGAACGGTTAAACGTCCGCTGTTGGCACTAACCAGCCCACTAAGTTAGAAAATGTCGGCTATGAGCGAGAAGCGGACCTTACAATCAGATCGAGTTAACAGGGCGGCACATGGATAGCCAAGTGCCAAACTCAGCTTTCCCCACCCTGTTTAGTTTTAGCCGTCTGCTGGTATCTGTCTATCAGCGATGTTTTCGTTCATGTTCGATTAGCCATTCTTTGCGCGCGATGCCCCCGCCGTAACCGGTCATCGAACCATCTTTGCCGATGACTCTGTGGCAAGGAATAACTATAGCTATTCGGTTTGCTCCATTTGCGGCGGCCACCGCGCGTACTGCGTTAGGTTTTCCAATCTGCCCGGAAAGAGCTTGATAGTGTGACGTTTGTCCATAAGGAACAGCACTTAGCCCCTGCCAGACGGAGCGTTGAAAATCACTGCCTGGAGCATCGAGCGTGAGCTCAAACTGTTGTCGCGTTCCGGAAAAATATTCACTAATTTCTTTTTCCGCTTGTCGGGTATGGCTATTCTCCCCTGACATTATTCGAGCATTCAGCAAACGTTGGAGATCACGGAATTCCGTCTCCAGCATTCGGCGGTCGGTAAACTCCAGCAGGCAAACTCCACGTTCCGTAGCACAGACGAACATTGGGCCTAGGGTCGTGGTAAATCGTTGAATTATAATTATCTGAGTCTGCTTTGTTGGAACAACACCCGTAAGTCGCTTATAGGTATAAGCAAAACCACTCAATGATTCGTAGCCATTATCAAAAGCCACATCGGTGGCTGCGGACCCACCTTTTAGCTCCTGAAGTGCGATATTCACCCGCTGCATTCGTTGAAATGCCTGGAAGGTAATACCGTGGTTTTGTAGAAACCAGCGTCGTACCCGCTCGGGGCTGATATCGTGCTTACGTAGCGCAGTGTCGCTTATTCGTGTTTTAGGGTTAGCGCGCACGAGTTCAAGTGCTTGTTCGATAAAAAACGGAGCTGTGTGCGCATTTTCAGTGGGTCGGCACACTTTGCAGGGGCGAAAACCTGCATCTAGAGCAGATTTAAAATCTTTATAGAACTCGACATTCTCACGTTTTGGTTTCCTCGCCCGACATACCGAAATACAAAATACCCCCGTTGTTTTGACACCAACGAAAAACACCCCTGTATACTCCGAAGCGCGCTCAAGTAATGCCTGATACCAGACATTGCACTGGGCATTATCGAGAACTTTCATCAATGAAAACTCCTGCAAATGTTTGCTGCGACTGGATAAGTAGCATTAAATCTTTAAGTTTCGATTGAATGGCTGAATGAACGAAATTTCCCATAGAAATGCGACTTACACCCATTTTCCCCAGCCTTTCGAACGTGGGAAGATCTGGCATACACATAACGTTTAATGGAATATTAAGCTCTTTGGAAAAGGTCTCAATATCTTTTTCTGACGTCAGACATGGGACAAAAAGCCCGTTTGCCCCCGATGCTTCATAAAGTCGGCCACGTAAAAGCGTTTCCTGTAAAGCATGTTCATGATTAAGCAGGTATGTATCAGTACGGATATTAAGAAATAGTTGATAACTCTCGTTGTTCAACGCATCGCGAATCTCTTTTAATTGACTGGAAAATGCAGCCGCATCATCAAGTTTTCTGACACCGTTAACAACTCTGCTGTCCTCAAGATTTATACCAACAACTCCAAGCTGCGCGAGACGTTTAAGATTGGTCGTTATCTCATCAGTTGTGCCACCAAATCCCGCTTCTACATCAACACTTAATGGTAGGCTACTGACGGATTGGATACGTGTGACAATGTAGAGCAATTCATCAAAAGACATTGCTTCTCCATCTTCGTAACCTAACGTTGCGGCAATCGCTGCACTTGAAGTACCCATGGCCTGATAGCCCGACTGGTGCGCCATAATTGCACTAGCAGCATCCCAGACATTGGCGATGAGTAATGGTTTGTTTTGATGGTGAAGTTCCGTGAAGTTCATGATTATCTCCTTTAATAAAGTACAGGATGAATCTAGAACATCCGATGAAACACTCACAACCGAAAATTAGACGACCATTTTTTTAAACCGCTATAAGAACTGATCTGCTCGCTTTTGATTAACATAGCTGGTGCTAGAACGTCCGCTCCTGGCACAGGGCTACAGTTGCAGCCCTGACAATCTTAGACTTCAATCGACTCAGAGATCTCCAACGCATCATCGACTTCAATCCCCAGATAGCGAACCGTACTCTCCAGTTTCTTATGGCCTAACAGGAGTTGAATCACACAAAGATTCTTGGTTTTCTTATATATCAGGTAAGGTTTTGTTCTTCTCATGGAATGTGTGCTGTACAGCGAATCATCGAGACTGAACTTTCCAATCCATCCATGAAAAATGCGGTTGTATTGCCGGGTTGATATGTGTTGGCAAGTACCGACTCGGGATTGGAACAAGTAGTCTTTACTGTGCAAATTGCCCAGCTTAATCAATGCAGCAACTGCTTCTCTTGTCCCTTTGGTTAACTCAAACTGGACAGGGCTACCGGTCTTTTGTTGTAACACCGTTGCTCTGCTTGAAACAGAACCGCTACCCCATCGAGTAAACATGGCATGGCCGATTTCCAGGATCGTCGGCCGTTAGTCATTACTGCTGACGCCGTTCATGAATGGCTCAGCGCCAGTATCACGCCTCAGCGTGCAGAAGAAATTGCTCATGACGCAGCTGTTCCAGAGAAGGACTTTTTCTGACATCCGGTCAGCAAGAAAGTGGGTAATATACACAATCAGGACAAAGAGCTGATTCTGCCGGCTGGCGGTAGTAATGACTGAATTTCTTACTGCTATTTTTCTGTGAAAAAAACATTTAGCGTCAAAGCCCAATAACGCCGCCTCATAAGGTTTTAAACCAGTTTACGAGGCGACCAACATTCTACACCTAGAGTAAAAATTATAATTTACCAGGGGCCATGCTCAGCACTCATTCATTCAAATTAATTACCACTTTCCCGACATGGTTGGCGGAATGAAGGTAACGATAAGCATCCTGAGTTTCAGCGAAAGAAAAAACACGGTCGATTTCAGGCTCGATCGCGGCTGTTTCAATCGCCCTGACCGCACCGCGTAAATCCGAAGTCGAGCCAGTATTATTGCCCACGATATTCAACATCTTCTGCATAATCGGCAGCACCGACACGTTTAACTCTGCACCGCCAACAAAGCCAATCACAAAAATCGTTCCGTTGTAGGCGGCGGCACTGACAGATTTTGCAAAGGTCGAGGCACCCACCGATTCAAGTACCAGGTCTGCGCCATGACCGTTCGTCAGCTTGAGGACCCTGCTATCCCACTCTGGCTCTTCGCGATAGTTAATACCTTCATCCGCCCCCAGATCTTTCACCCTGGTCAGCTTCTCGTTGGAAGAGGAAAGAATTATCACCCGGGCGCCTGCTGCTTTGGCGAATTGCAGCGCAAACAGACTCACGCCACCGGTGCCAAGCAGCAAAACAGTACTGCCGGGTTGAATTTTTCCCCGTACGATGGCGTTCCATGCAGTAGTGGCAGCAACTGGTAACGTCGCTGCCTGCTGCCAGCTAAGGGAATCAGGGATACGCACCAGCGACGCTGCGGGGACAACGGCGTATTGCGCCAGCCCCCCATTGGCAGTAACTCCGCGCAATGCGTGAAGATGTTTGGGGCGTATCACTCCGGCATGCCAACTGTACATCATCCCTGGCACCACCCGTTCGCCAGTTTGCCAACTGCTCACACCTGCACCCAGCTCAACAATTTCTCCAGCGCTGTCTGCACCTGGAATAATCGGCTGTGCAATGGCACCAAACTTACCTGTAGCCAGTGCCAAATCAAGGTAGTTAAGACTCACGGCATGTTGACGAATCACCACCTCACCATAGTCCGGCTTTGGGTACGGTAGTTCGCAGATGTTAAGGCTGTCGATCGTTGGAGCAGTTAATTGAATGGCTTGCATAGCGTTCTCCTGTTTACTTGATACAGCCAGTATGTGATAAAAATAGGCGCTATAATCACTCTAAAAACCAATTATCTGTTGCACTGGGAGCAATAATGCAGGATGACGATTTTCGCCAACGAGAAGCTTTCCTGGCGGTAGTGCGCGCTGGAAGCTTTAGCGCAGGTGCACGAGCGCTGGGGCGTGATGTATCCGTAATTTCCCGTCGTATCGCTGCGTTAGAGAAACGGCTTGGTATTCGCCTGATCGAACGTACCACGCGTCGCATCCGGCCAACTGAAGAGGGCCTGCGCTATCGACAAAAAATTGACCTGGCAAATGACCTGCTGCGTGAAGCGGAAGAGGAAGCACGTGCTTTGGCAGCTCGTCCGGCAGGTACCATTCGGTTAACGGTGCCCGCATCCTTTGGCCGATATTGGGTAGCACAAGCGTTACCTGGCTTTTTACAGGCCTATCCCGATATCCGCTTAGTACTGCACTGCACTGATCGTTACGTAGATTTGCTGGGTGATAATTACGATATGGCGATACGTATCGGTGTCCTTTCAGATAGCCGGCTCATTGCGCGTAAGCTGGCGGATACCAGTCGCATATTGTGCGTTGCGCCGGTATATCAGGAGCTACATCCGGCGTTAACGCATCCACAGGAACTTCGTAAGCACGATTGCCTCGGATTTACACCAATGCACAGTTGGCCTGAATGGCGACTGGAAAAAGACGGCCTACAGATAAATGTACCGGTGCAAACACGTTATGAGAGTGATGAGATGGAGGCACTGATACTGGCCGCTAAGTCCGGCATGGGTGTGTTGCTTGCGGCCAACTGGCTGGTACATCAAGAACTTGCAGAGGGTTCGTTAGTACCGGTGCTGGCGGATTGGCAGGCGACAGGCGAAGATGGTGTATGGTTGATTAAGCCTTCAAGCCAGTTACAGTCAGCCAAGATCAGCGCGTTAACTGAGTGGCTGGTTACGTGGTTTGCTGTTCCACGTTGGTAGAAGTAGAGGTACGCGCACAGGACTATATCAATAAAATCCATTCCAGGGATTTGAAGTCCAGTCATGTAAAAAACATGCCCTTCTTCTTTGGAAACTTGCCGGCACAGGAACGCCACTGATAATCAATTGGTTATGCCATTATCGTACGTTATCGTTCCATTGGCCCTCAAATCCCTGAATCGATTGGACAGGGCTACCGGTTTTCTGTTGCAACACCGTTGCTCTGCTTGAAACAGAACTACCATATGCAACATCTGATACTTTGAGTTTGACCAGATCGCAGCCCCGTAGCTTACTGTCCAAAGCCATGTTGAACAGAACCAGATCACGCGTTTTACCTTCCAGCTCAAGTCTGATGCGGATCCCCCAGATATGAGATATCTGAAGTGGTCTTTTTTGACCGATGATACAGTCTTTGTTCCACGGTGACGTTTTCATACTCAAATCTCCTACGATGTGAGAGATTTGAGTATGGTTGTCCTGCAAGAGCGAATAGCGGACTATTTCCCGCCCGGAGTCCTGAAGGTCACGCACATTGCTGCACGCCGCGCCGGATTGAAACCTTTCGCGATTTCATCAGCGTTCAGGCTTACAAGATGTGGTGGTCGTGCGAGACCTTCCACAATTTTAAAACCTAATGTGCCGTAAAATCTGGCATTGAAAGCAACCATGTTGTCTGTTGTCAGCGTGGCACCAGTCAGACCGCGCTGCTGCCCGATACAGAGCAGTGTCTGCATAAGTCGTCTGCCGATACCATGGCGTTGCCAGCCCGGATGCACATCAATTTCAGCAATGTGCAGCCATATATCTTCAACTTTGCCTGCGACAAACCCTACAGGAACAGAATCAGACGTATAGGCCGTGAGCAGCAGACCGTTACGACTGAATTCGCTTAATTCCTCCAGACTACTTGCGCCCGCCTCGCCTGTTACCGCACCTGCATTACGCAATGTTTCAAAAGCAGCCAGTTCAATAGCGCGTAGCATGCCAAAGTGCTCAGGGTGTGCGAGACTGATAGTGAAATCCATGACTTGGTTCTCCATGAGTGATGTCATAATTTTTATGGTCTTTAATTCGCTATGAGCTGGAAACAGGCGTGAATTCTTCTCCCCTGAATGAATAATAACATGATGTTTGCAACGCCTGCTTCTGGCACAGAGCTGTTGTAACAGCCCTGGCGACCTCAGACTTCAACTGACTCAGATATCTCCAGCGCATCATCGACTTCAATGCCAAGGTAACGTACCGTGCTTTCCAGTTTCTTATGGCCCAGCAATCGCTGAATTACACGAAGATTCTTTGTTTTCTGGTAGAGCAAATACGGGCAGTATGGATGCTATCTTAAACAATAATAAATAAGGGATTTTAATGTTCCGAAAATCGACTCTGATAACTTTACCCCTGCTGATGACGTCTGTATTCCTGCTGACAGGATGCCCCCCAGCACCGGATCTAACACAGTGGCAGCGTCCTGATACGGATATCGACGGTGTGCGCGTCGCGATGGGTAAATGCGGCGTGCAACTCCCCGGCTCCGATATTCCCAAAACGGATAATGAGTCCGTTCTGTATTACCAATGCATGGAGAATATGGGCTTTACCCGTAAAGACGGATTCAAAATTTGCAGCGTTCGTGTTTACCACGATACACCAGCCTGCCTCAAGCAAGAACAGGGGTATCCCTTGAGTCAGAGTCAGCTAGAAGCGCTGCCTTTTGTCGCAGACAGAGGGTTTCATCCGATTAAGCCGGATTCCGGCGTGAGCAAAACTTCCTTGATTACCTGGCGTAAAGTGGGAGCCTCGCTGCATTTTTCTCATGAAGTTGAAAACGACAAGCAAGCACTGGCGGTGATGTATCAATGCGGTTATCCGCAACCGTTGGGTTCGACGCCTTACGTGCCGACGCTGCGCAAAGCCGCTAATATTCAACGATGCATGCTGGATAAAGGTTTCGAGCCGAAAAACAAACTCAATCTAGTATGCCGCAATTACCCGCAGGTCACTGACTGCCCAAAACAACACTCTTCCCCCTGAACTACCCCTGAAGAAGCTGTATAGACACTGTCGTTATCTCCCCCATATATGATCTCTGAGGAAGTTTTTTTGGCCGATGATGGGATTTTCCACGACGACATATTCATAATCAAACCTCCTCCAATGATTATGTTGGTCTCTCAAGAGCGAGGATCGGACATAATTGATCTGCCCCAATCCAGATAGGGATACCGTTATTTTCTCTTAGGTTCCCAGACGCATGTAATGCCGCAAACCTTTTCGATGAACGCACAAAGAGCTGCCGCACCTTCTTCAATCGTGTTGTAAGGCTCCGAACCGTAAATTTCGTTTTTCCCGTTGAACCAACTACGATGTTCTGGACGTATATCAACTGAAGTGAAGCGTTTCAGACTATCTGGGCTGGTACGAATCCGAAAACCACCATTTTTGTCGCGCTGAAGCATATGTACACCAGTGGTATTGTTACCTTTAGTGTTAGCAAGATTGACCATTTTCGATTCCTATTTGTATTAAGATGCTTCTGAGGATAAACACACCACTAATCGTTGTATTTGCTCAACAGGGACCCGAATTTAACGATATTTAGATAATTTTTATAACCCATCGAGTCGAGAGTTACCAGATAACAGGTTGGTGAACTTTAGCAAAACCAGCATCGCTATAACGAATTACATCACGTGGAGCGATACTTTCAGCCCACCTGTGACCAGAACAACAGGTAATACCCGTTTAAATAAGATCGGGGATACTCCGGGTGGCATCGTAATAGATACTTTTGCTTTCAGAACGGGCTGGTATTATGGGCTTTGACCCACTCTTCACTGATGGGATGAACAAAATGCAACTCACTGGCGTGCAGCATCAGCCGTGGAGTCCGTTCGGTACCTGGCAGCAGGCGACCGCCATACAGGTCACAGCCCAAAATGGGATGGCCCAACTGCTGACAGTGGATGCGGAGTTGATGAGTACGCCCGGTTTCCGGGGTTAGCTGTACCCGCGTTAATGGCAGTAACGTCCCATCTTCCAACTCATAATAAAAGCGCTCCACGACCCGATAGTACGAGCGAGCCGGCTTGCCGTGGATTGGGCAAATCGACATCAGCGGGAACAGTGCCGGGTCTTTGGCAATCGCTGCGTCTATCATCCCTTCGTTGTTGTCCAGATGTCCGCAGAGCAGTGTGCTGTACACTTTGGTCACTGTGCGCTGGCTGAACTGTTGACAGAGGGCGGCATTTATAGCCTTATTGCGGGCAATCACCATCAGCCCGGAAGTACCAAAATCCAGGCGATGAACCAGGGTACAGCCGGGGAATATCTGTACTAACCGATGATGCACCGAATCCATATTTTGTGGATTTTTCCCCGAGAGGCTAAGCAGCCCAGCAGGTTTATTGATAAGTACCAGGTGATCGTCCTGATAGAGAATCTCTATCTTGTCATGACACGGCGGGGCAATAAAGGTATCGATTATCTTAGACATCAGGCTACCCGGATGAAGAGTGGGAGCGGATGATACCGAATTTTAAACCGACTGGCGAATCCTGAGAACAGGCCCCACCAGCCTCTGATAACCCCTCCAAACTCAAGTAATACCGTGATCAGGTCCTGCAACCTGGAACAGACTCAAAAATTACAGGTATAATCCCACAAATTATTCAACTGGTTTAGGACCGAAGATGACAAAACTCACCTTACAAGAGCAGATGCTAAAAGCTGGATTAGTGACCAGCAAAAAAATGGCCAAAGTCCAAAGAACAGCTAAGAAATCACGAGCTCAGGCTCGTGAGGCAAGAGAGGCTGTGGATGAAAATAAAAAAGAACAACTTGAGCGTGATAAACAGCTAAGCAAACAACAAAAACAAGCGGCTTTATCTAAAGAGTATAAAGCTCAGGTGAAACAGCTCATTGAAATGAACAGAATCGATATTTCAAAAGGCAATATTGGTTTTAACTTCACAGATAATAATTTAATTAAAAAAATAGTTGTGGATAAGCTCACTCAAGCTCAGCTGATTAGTGGTCGTCTCGCCATTGCTCGTCTGGTTGTTGAAAACAGTGGCGAGAGTGAATACGCTATTATCCCCGCGAGCGTAGCCGATAAAATTGCGCAGCGAGATGCGAACAGTATTGTATTAAATAGTGCGCTTAGTCAGGAAGAGCAAGATGGAGAAGATCCGTATGCCGATTTCAAAGTGCCCGATGATTTGATGTGGTAATTAACAGTTTGCAGATGCTTATGTATGAAAAGCCCCTCAGGGCTTTTCATTAAGATTTTATGTTCAGCCAATTTATGGGTATTACCTGTTTGCTACTGTATCGCTGGTATGAATGGCACTGGTGGTCGGGATTCCGGGATGCCCACGGTCTCGTTCCCAGGTAAAAGGGGCAAAATCACAGTTTTCATCACGCCAATGAGGTTTGCGCAGTGCATAAATCACCAAAGGTACCATGCAGAAGAACAAGGCTAATGCGATCAAAATAGCGACATATTCCTTGGGGCTACCCACCGCAATTTGGCTAGGTGGAATGAAGCTAAAGATGAAAGCAATACACGAACCCAGTAGCCCTGTACCACCAATAATCCATATCCCTGCATTACCGCCAGGTATACAATAAGACCGTGGTCGGTTTGGTTGACTAAAGCGCAGGTAGATAGCCGCACTGAACATCAACATGTACATAATGAGATACAGGATAACGGTCAATTGGCTCAATATCTGGTAGGCCGATTGAACTGAGGGAAGTACCACGAACAAGATAGATAGCAAGGTGACAATAAGTGCTTGAACACATAGGATATGCGTCGCCATGCCATTTTTATTGATACTCTGCCACCAGCGCGGTAAGTATCCGGCCTTAGCCACTTCCAATAACCCGGATGAAGGCCCGGCAACCCATGTCACTACGCCTGCTAATACCCCCACAGCCAGACAGCATGCCACTATCGGCCCTAACCATTCGATACCGGCCCACTTAAATAAGTCGTAATATGTCACTAACAAACTTTGTGTCAGATTGATATCAGACTCGGGGATCACAAAAGCTATGGCTAACGTGCCCAAGACAAAAATAAGTACAGTCCCTAAAGCAGCCAACATAATAGCGATGGGATAGTTTCTCTGCGGGTTTTCTACATCTTTGACATGGATGGCATTCATCTCCATCCCAGCATAAAACAGGAAGATACTGGCGGCTAAAACCACATTATCGAAATTAGAAAAGTCAGGAACAACGTTATCCCATGACAACTCTATTTGCGAGGTACCTCCACCAATCAAATATGAAAAACCTAATATTATCAGGATAATTACCGGAATGATGGTGCCTATCAATCCCCCCCATTTTGAGACCCTGGCAAAGGTTTCCGCCCCTTTAAAGGCAATAAAGGTCGCAAACCAATAAATACACAACACCATCCCGAGCACAAAGAATTTATTGGCCGAGAGTGCTTGATCCCATGGCTGGTCGGGGCCAATAAAAGCTAATGAAACCGCACCGAACGTCAGGACAGTAGGGAACCATACCGTCACTTCAGTCCACAGCATAAACATGGCTAAAAATGCCCAGCGCGGGCCAAAAGCCTCGCCTACCCAGCGAAATACTCCGCCTTTTTCCGGCCAACCGGTTGCCAATTCAGCCGCCACCAAACAGACCGGGATCAAGAAGAATACCGCAGCAAACAGATAGTAAAAAATAGAACTTAATCCATACTCCGCTTCGGTAGGCAACCCTCTTAGACTGACCACTGCCACAATATTCATGACCACCAGCGTCATAATGCCCAGTTTTTTTATTGACGGGCTGCGTTTGATTGATACGTTATTGTTCTGCATAAACTCACCTCATAATTAGATTATTAAAAGGTAATTAAAAACAATCTATTAGATGTGATTGAAGCGGAATTTGTTTTTTATCAATTGAGTAACTCATTAGTAATGATCCAAAGCGAGAATCTAAAAACAAACAGTAC
>NZ_JAZGQE010000148.1:0-12016 GCF_048593885.1 Yersinia sp. 1252 StPb PI
TACCTTTCTTTCTATTCCCCCTATTTTTTTAGGTCGTCAAGCACCCGATTCCATCCAAAAGCCTGTATCTAGATTTATTGTCTTCTGCTTTCTTACGTCTATTATTTTTCAGATAGGGTTCAGATTTTATTTTATAAATGAATTTGAAAAAAGAGGATATGTAGCTTGTCAGGGCATACCATCAGGCTGGATGCCCGGTATGGCAACCAAGTATGCTCTCAACGAAGAGTTATGCTTGAAAAAATCTGATTGAAAAAATGCTATTTTGGGTAATTTCTTCATCACTCAACGACAGCCACTCATAGTGGCTTTTCATTTTCAATAGGTGCTCTCCTGCGAACTCTGAGAATCCTTTAGCTAAATCTACAGGTATTGGCTTATCTCCAGAGATAGACGCTTCCCTTGCCTCAAATTTGGTTCTACGAGCTTCTTCATAGATTTCTGTTTGAACTTCTAGTAGATAATCATCAATATCACTTTGCGTTAACTGTCTCATTTTTCTCACAATCGTCTGTAACTGGCTGTTTTCTATCCTACCAAGTTTCAGCAATGAAATGAAAAACATCAGTCTGGATGTGAGAAATCTCGCCCTTTTTATCTCAGTACATGCCAAAGATGATTTAAAAAAGCGGTTATCTGGTAAACGAAAGTAGAGGTAGAAAGTACCATTGCGACGGAACGTATAAGGAAGAGAACAAAAGTTGATGTATCCCATCATGTATCCCACTCAATGTGAAATGCAGACGGGACACACCAACTCATTGTTTTTAAAGAGGAGTGGAGTTGACCGGTAAGCCGGGTTCTGTCGTGGACAGTCATTCCTCTAGGCCAGCAATCGCTCACTGGCTCAAGCAGCCTACCCGGGTTCAGTACGGGCCGTACCATGTGAACCCCTATTTGGCCTTGCTCCGGGTGGAGTTTACCCTGCCACGAACTGTTGCCAGCCGTGCGGTGCGCTCTTACCGCACCCTTTCACCCTTACCTGATCCCACTTACGCGGGCCATCGGCGGTTTGCTCTCTGTTGCACTTGTCGTAGGCTTGCGCCTCCCAGGCGTTACCTGGCACCCTGCCCTATGGAGCCCGGACTTTCCTCCCCTTCACCTGTCTCCCCCGAAAGGGACGGCAGCGAAGCGGCGACTGTCTGGTCAACTCCGCGGCGGATTATAATCACATTACTGTTGAATGTCATCTTCCGCTTGCTCTTGAGCACTATCTTGCAGCTCAAGTGCGTACTTATAGAGAGCATTCTTTTTCACGCCATGAATCTCTGCCGCCAACGCTGCGGCTTTTTTCAGCGGCAACTCTTTTTGCAATAATGCCAGAGTACGTAATGCAACGGCCGGTAAAGCATCATCAGCTTGTACTTTATGTCCTTCGACAATCAAGACCATTTCGCCTTTGCGGCGGTTTTCATCTTCCTGAACCCAAGCCAACAACTCGCCAACCGGTGCGCCGTGGATAGACTCCCAAGTTTTGGTTAATTCTCTGGCGAGTACCACATAGCGTTGTGGGCCAAGTACGGTTACCATGTCCTGTAAACTTTCCAACAAGCGATGCGTTGATTCGTAGAAGATCAGTGTTCGAGGTTCCTCAATCAGCGCTTGCAGAGTATCCTTACGTCCTTTGGTTTTCGCAGGCAGGAAGCCTTCGTAGCAAAAACGATCCGAGGCAATACCGGCGGCAGAAAGTGCTGTAATCGCCGCACAAGCGCCCGGGAGTGGCACCACCCTGATGCCCGCTTCACGACAACGGCGCACTAAGTGGTAGCCCGGATCGTTGATAAGTGGCGTACCTGCATCTGAAACCAGTGCAATACTCTGGCCTGCTTGCAGTTTCGCCAGCAAATGATCGGCTTTTTGTTGTTCGTTATGGTCATGAAGTGCAAACAGGCGGGCGTTGATCGCAAAATGCTGTAATAACAACCCTGTATGGCGTGTATCTTCTGCCGCAATCAAATCAACGCCTTTCAGTACCTCTAACGCCCGGTGGGTAATATCCCCTAAATTACCGATTGGGGTGGGTACCACATAAAGCGTAGATGCAGAAATCACTGCTCGATCGTGTTGATTCATTGTTTCATCCGAATTACCGATTTAATATTGAGCATCTTGAAAAAAACATCACTGGATACAGTATGCTTTCCTCAACATTCGTTCGTTCCAAAGCAGGGCTGGTCCCTGTAGTTCTGGCCGCACTGATTCTGGCAGCCTGTTCAGGCAGAGCGCCACAGACGCCGCCACCCGCAAATATACAGGACGAAGCAAGCGCGAACTCTGATTATTATCTGCAACAGTTGCAACAGAGTGGTGATGATAACAAGGCTGACTGGCAATTACTCGCCATTCGTGCCCTGTTACGTGAAGGGAAAATCCCTCCGGCGGCAGAACAGCTCGGTACGCTACCGGCTAATCTGAGCGATACGCAACGTCAGGAACAGCAATTACTGACCGCAGAACTGCTGATTGCGCAGAAAAATAACCCTGCTGCTGCTGATATTCTTGGTAAGTTGGATGCGACCCAACTCTCAGCTAACCAGCAAGTTCGTTTCTATCAGGCGCAAATTGCCGCCAATCAAGGTAAAGCCACTCTGCCACTGATTCGTGCGTTTATCGCTCAGGAACCCTTACTGAAAGATAAAGCCCATCAGGATAATATTGATGGCACCTGGCAATCGCTGGCACAACTGACACCACAAGAATTGAACAATATTGTGATTAATGCAGATGAAAACGTGCTGCAAGGTTGGCTGGATTTACTGCGTGTGTATCAGGATAACAAACAAGATCCCGAGCTACTGAAAGCCGCTATTAAAGACTGGCAGAACCGTTATCCTCAAAACCCGGCAGCGAAAACCCTGCCAACGGGATTAACGCAGATCAGTAACTTCAGCCAGGCCTCAACGGCGAAAATTGCACTGTTGCTGCCACTCAGTGGCCCGGCACAGGTATTTGCCGATGCTATCCAGCAAGGTTTCACTGCCGCTCAAAATGGGTTACCGGTAGCCGCGCCTGCTGCTGCGACACCCGATACAGCAGCAACCACGCCAACCGATACCGCCGCTGCAACACCTACTGAAGTAGCACCGATTACCACACCGGCACCGGTAGCTGCTCCTGTTGCTGCCAACAATGCACAAGTAAAGGTCTACGACACAACAACGCAGCCTATTGCGGCATTACTGGCTCAGGCCCAGCAGGATGGCGCGACTTTGGTTGTCGGCCCACTGCTTAAACCTGAAGTTGAACAACTGAAGGCCACAACAAGTACATTGAATATCTTGGCGTTAAATCAGCCGGAAGCCAGTACTAACAGTCCCAACATCTGTTACTTCGCCTTATCGCCAGAAGATGAAGCTCGCGATGCCGCGCATCATTTATGGGGGCAGGAAAAGAGAATGCCATTGTTGCTAACCCCGCGCGGTGCCTTTGGTGATCGCATCGCCAAAGCCTTCGCTGAAGAGTGGCAAAAACAGGGCGGTCAAACAGTATTACAGCAAAACTTCGGTTCAACTGCTGAACTGAAACAAGCTATCAACAGTGGTGCGGGTATCCGGCTAACTGGCCAGCCAGTTGCCGTTTCAGGCACGCCTGCTGCGGCACCGGCATCTGTCACCATTGCAGGCCTGACTATCCCGGCCCCACCAGTAGATGCGCCCGTAGTTTCCACCTCCGCTGGTGGTAACATTGATGCAGTTTATATTATTGCGACTCCGGCTGAACTGACACTGATTAAACCGATGATTGATATGGCCACCAGCTCACGTAGCAAACCGGCGCTGTTTGCCAGTTCACGTAGCTATCAGGCAGGTGCTGGCCCGGATTACCGTTTGGAGATGGAAGGTATTCAATTTAGTGATATTCCATTGATGGCCGGCGCTAATCCAGCACTAATGCAGCAGGCGTCGGCTAAATATGCCAACGACTATTCGCTGGTGCGTCTGTACGCCATGGGGATCGATGCGTGGACATTATCGAATCATTTTGCGCAAATGCGCCAAATTCCTGGTTTCCAGGTCAGCGGTACAACCGGTGATTTAACAGCATCAGCCGATTGTGTTATCACCCGTAAATTACCTTGGCTGCAATACCGTCAAGGCATGGTAGTACCGGCGGCGTAAAGTGATTCGGGTGACAAATCTGTCTGAAACAGATTTGAACGCTGCTTGCAGCGGCCTCGCAGAGGCGAGGCCCATGGACGGGCCAAGTAACGAATGTAGCTAACACCCCTGCAACTTCAAGGACGAAGGGAATATGAGCCAACGGAACACTGGTACCCATTACGAAAATCAGGCCCGCAGCTATCTGGAGCGGGTTGGTTTAATTTTTCAGGCGGCTAATGTCACCTACCAATGTGGTGAGATTGACCTTATTATGCGCGACGGGGAAACCTGGGTGTTTGTTGAGGTTCGCTTTAGGCGTAATGCCCTATTTGGTGGCGCTGCTGCCAGCGTCACTCACAGCAAACAACAGCGGTTACTCCGGGCTGCCACCATTTGGCTGGCACAGCGAGGTGCCAGTTTTGCCACAACATCGTGCCGTTTTGATGTTTTTGCCATCACGGGTAGCCAAGTAGAGTGGTTGCCTAACGCTTTCAATACGGATTAACAATTTTTCCGGTTTACTACCGGGCTATGCCCTAAGACGTTGGAGTTGCTGGTTGCCGGCAAGAAAATGACAAATTGGTTGTAAACCATTTTTAACGGCACTTGCACTGCCCCACTGGCTGAGTCGAGTAACGAACGTAGCCAACACCCCTGCGGCTTCAAGTACCAAGGGCATATTAATTTTACTGAGTGGATTAAATCAACGTGCTGGATAGAATCAAAGGCTGCTTTACAGAAAGTATTCAAACCCAGATTGCCGCGGCTGAGGCTTTGCCTGATGCCATATCCCGTGCAGCAATGACGTTGGTTCAGTCACTGCTCAACGGCAATAAAATTCTCTGCTGCGGCAATGGGACTTCTGCGGCTAACGCGCAGCACTTTGCCGCCAGCATGATAAACCGTTTTGAAACAGAACGACCAAGTCTGCCTGCAATTGCGTTAAATGCTGATAATGTTGTTCTGACCGCTATTGCCAACGACCGTTTACATGATGAGGTCTATGCCAAGCAGGTACGAGCACTCGGCCATGCTGGTGATGTTTTGCTCGCTATTTCCACTCGTGGCAATAGCCGTGATATTGTGAAAGCGGTCGAAGCAGCTGTAACCCGTGATATGACCATCGTTGCCCTTACCGGTTACGATGGCGGTGAGCTGGCTGGCCTGTTGGGTCAGCAGGATGTTGAAATCCGTATACCTTCGCACCGCAGTGCACGCGTTCAAGAATTACACATGCTCACAGTGAATTGCTTGTGTGACTTAATTGATAACACTCTATTTCCTCATCAGGACGATTAAAGGAGCACGAATGAAGGTTGGTTATATTTTTGCCATGCTATTCAGCGCCCTGCTATTGCAAGGCTGTGTCGGTGCCGTGGTTGTCGGCAGCGCAGCCGTTGCGACTAAATCTGCCACAGACCCACGCTCTGTCGGCACTCAGGTAGACGATGGCACACTTGAGGCCAGAGTCGTCAATGCGCTGAGCAAAGATCAGCAGATAAAAAGCCAAACACGCTTTGTGGTGACCGCTTATCAAGGGAAAGTTTTGCTGACCGGGCAGTCGCCAACCGCAGAGCTGTCTAACCGCGCCAAACAAATTGCCGCAGGTGTCGATGGCGCAACGGAAGTGTATAACGAGATGCGCTTAGGCAAGCCGGTTGATCTGACTACCGCCTCAATGGATACCTGGATCACCACCAAAGTTCGTTCACAGTTACTGACCGCAGATTCAGTTAAATCTTCAAATGTGAAAGTCACCACCGAGAACGGCGAAGTGTTCTTGTTGGGTCTGGTGACTCAGCAGGAAGGGCAATCAGCGGCACAGATTGCCAGCCAGGTTAGTGGCGTTAAGCACGTCACCACTGCGTTTACCATCGTGAAATAACTCGATTTATTTGCATATAATCAAATATCTACGGGCTTAGCGCAATCTAAGCCCGTTGTCTTTACTGTAATTGCAGTACCGATAGCCAAAGTCATTGGAGTTGCAAGTAGGCAGCCAGCGAATGACAAATTGGTCGGGAACCAATTTGAACAGCATTTATGCTAGCCCGTAGGGTGAGCCTCAAGGATGAGGCTCATTAATCCCGATGAGCTTACGCAGTCAAGTGATTCGGGTTAGTGAGCACAGCTAACACCCCTGCGGCTTCAAGGACGAAGGCTATTATAGGGAATTTTCCTGCAAAAATTCCTTCCCACCCAACTGCCGCATCTGGCGTAAAATCCACTGCTGGCGGGAAATAACATAACCTGATGGCGCATTAACCTTAAAACGCAGCGGATTAGGCAGGACCGCTGCCAGCAGGGCGGCTTCTGAAGCACTCAATTTACTGGCGGGTTTATTAAAGAAATGGCGTGCAGCGGCTTCCACACCAAAAATGCCCTCACCAAACTCGGCAATATTGAGATACACCGTCAGAATACGGCGCTTGGTCCATATCAGCTCGATACCGGCGGTCAATCCCACTTCCAACCCTTTTCGCACCCAGCTACGCCCGTCCCAAAGAAACAGATTTTTCGCTGTTTGCTGTGACAAAGTCGACGCACCTCGGATACGATTTTGATTGCGCTGATTATGGGAGAGTGCCGATTCGATAGCACCCACATCAAATCCCCAATGCTCGGGGAATTTTTGATCCTCAGCCGCCATCACTGCTAGCGCCATGTAAGGCGAAATTTCATCCATCGGCACCCAGTCAGAGTGCGCTACATAGGAAAAATCACCGGTCAACCAGGCGCCCAGTTGCCTTTCGATCATCACCATGGAAAAAGGGACCGGCAAAAAAGCAAAAATCAAAATGCCCGCCAACCACAGTGTGACGATGCCGATCACGCCCCGTTTTCCCCAATACCATAGCTGGTTTAATCTGCGTCTGGCTAACGTCATTCGGTTAAATCCAGCACCTTAGTTACCAACTTATCAATCCCTTTAGCCGCTTCAGAAATTGATGCTGCCAACATATAGGCAGGTGTGGTGACCACTTTATTCTCAGCATCGACCACCACGTCATCGGCAGGGCAAATAACATGCTCTCCACCCATAACTTCAATTGCATCAATAGTATCGGGATCGTTACCAATTGTCAGACGGATCGGTTTACCCAATAGTTTTGGCAACATCACTGGCGCAATACACATAAAACCAATTGGTTTACCTGACTTATGCATTGATTGAATAAGTTTATATAAATCGGAGTCAATAACACATTCAGAACCTTGAGTTGCAAAATCGCAGAGGTTCTTTGCGGCACCAAAACCACCAGGCACAATCAGGGCATCCAATTGCTCTGAATTGGCTAAAGAAAGAGGCTTAATCTGGCCGCGAGTAATGCGCGCCGACTCCACTAACACATTCCGTTTCTCGACCATTTCTTCGCCGGTAACATGATTAATAACATGCAGTTGTGGTTTATCGGGGGCGAAGAACAAAACACTTGCGCCTGCACGATCTAATGCCAGGATTGTTAAGACAGACTCATGTATCTCAGCACCGTCAAATACCCCACATCCACTAAGCACTACACCGACCGTTTTCATCACACCTCTCCTTTTCTTACTCTGTCAATCGCTTAACCCGTTCTAGTGACAAAGACGAATCTCTATCACAAATTTTAATGAATCTTGTAACAAGAGCGCTTACATTTGCTATGTTGTTGCTTGTATGATGTATGGAAGAATCCTTACAACCTGCGAATCCACTCGAAATCGAAATAATATACCCTAAATATTTCGAATTACTGGCAGGCGGTAACTGAGCGAATCCCCAGCGGCTTACATAAGTAAGTGACTGGGGTGAATGAAATCAGCCAACGCACATGTAACTTGAAGTATGACGAGTATCGCAGGTTGACGATTTCCCTGGTGTTGGCGCAGTATTCGCGCACCCCGGCCTCGGTCGGGGTTATTTTTTTTCAGCAACCGCCACCCACTCACGTAACACCTGCACATCATTGCGCCATTCTAATTTTAATTCATCGACCCAATCTTGCACGTTATCCCACCATGCTGGCAGTGTCGGGGTTTGGATCTGCTGTGCAAGCTGCTGGATATGACGCAAACCGACAGAACCGGCAGCGCCTTTAATCTTATGCGCCTCTTCGGTAATGCCCTTTTGGTCCCGTGCCGTCATGTTTGAGTCCAACACCGACAAATAGCTGGGCATCATCTGTTCAAACATTTCCAGGCTTTGATGAATTAATTGTGGGCCAACCAAATCGATGTATTGCTCCAGCATTGCAGTATCAAGTAACGATTCATGGGTTTGCATCACTTTATGTTCCTGTTTTTTCGCCGAGGTTGAGGGCTTATGATCCCAAAATTGCTTAATCATCGCCGTGAGCGCCGGAACTGACAACGGCTTGCTCAGCACGTCATCCATCCCAGCATCTAAATACTCTTTTTTGTCTTTAAGTACGTTGGCGGTCAATGCCACCAGTGGCGGTAATGACTCTGCCCCATATTCCGCCCGAATTTGGCGCGCAATGTCCAACCCGCTCATATCCGGCAACTGGATATCCAACAGCACTAAATCAAAATCATCAGGTTTAAACATCGCCAGTGCATCATGGCCATTCATTGCCACCTCAACGCTGTTGCCTAATTTCTCCAATACCGAGCGCGCGACAATGACGTTCAGCTCGATATCTTCCACCAGCAATACATGCAACGCAGGCAGAGGTATGTCATCACCTGATGGCACACTCGCGGCTTGCTGCACCGCAGGTGCTTTAATGGTCAAGGTAAAGCATGAACCGGCCCCTTGGGTGCTTTTCACCGTAATATCGCCCCCCATGCTTTGTGCCAAGCGTTTAGATACCGCCAGACCAATGCCAGTACCGGTTGCCGGGCGGCCACCATTGCGATCTTTCACCTGATAATACATGGCGAAAATCTTATCCTGTTCATCTTCGGGGATGCCCATACCTGAATCTTCCACTTCAAAGATCAAACGGTCACTCCCCTCACGCCGTACCCGCACCACAATTTTACCTTGCTGAGTAAATTTCACGGCATTGCCGATTAAGTTCCACAGAATCTGGCGCAAGCGGGTGCCATCGGTAATCACTTTCTCCGGCAGCGGCAATTGCGGATCCATAATGAACTTCAGCCCTTTTGGCTGAACCAACAGGCCCGAAAGGTTCTCAAGATCTGCCATAAAACCTGTAAAATCAATTGGCTGATTATCAAGCTGGACTTTACGCCTTTCCAATTTATCCATCTCAATAATATCGTTGAAGATATTCCCAAGAGTGATAGCACTGACATGAATGGTTTTCAGATACTTTAGCTGTTCGCTGTCTAATTCGGTATCAAGCAGGATGCGGCTTAGGCCAACAATGCCATTAAGCGGCGTACGCAGCTCGTGGCTGATTGTTGAGATGAAGGTAGTCTTATCCCTACTGGCGTTCTCCAGCGCATCCTGATAGCGCTTACGCTCGGTTATATCGCGCCCAAACCCCATCAATCCGTGCCGTTTACCCACACGATCATAAAATGGCACTTTACGCAGTTCAAAGCAGGCTTTGCGGCCATCGGGATAAACCAGCCACTGCTCATAGGTAAGAGAGACGTTATGGCGGAAGACTTTCTCGTCGGTTTCCATCACTTTTTCGGCGATATCCGGCGCATAGACATCTTTGGGCGTCAGCCCAACCAGCTGTTTCTCACTCTTGCCCGTCAACAGCTCCATCGCCCGGTTGCAGCCAGAGAACTCATTATCTTCATTGCGGTAATAAACCAGATCTGGCGACGCATCCAAAAAGGATCGCAATAGCGCTGACTGCTGCCCCAACTCAACCTGCGCCTGCTCACGGTGCCCCATCTCTTCTTTTAGTTTATCAACCACTTGTAGGTGCGCTTTTTCCGCTTTTTCACGCTCAACAATTTCCTGATTGAGTTGAGCAATATTTTCGGTCAGTTGTTTATTCAGCTCTAAATCGCGATAACGCATCACTTCAAGCTTTTCAACCAGACGCGACAAGCGCTGGCGCGACTCTTCCAATTGCTCAACCACTACCGACAAGAAATAGACTGCCCAAGGCGTAATCAACAAACCAAAGAAAATGGAACGTACCAGATCGAGGGTTTCAACAGAGCCACTCAGCACCAACGTCACCGCCATCTGCACCACCATGGCCAGTAACACCAACACAGAGGCCAGTAGCAGTGAGAAGCGAACCAGTCCTAACTTAACCATTAAATCAACGTAGTACTGGGCTAATACCCTGATTTGCTTCATAGCAACCCCTGTCAGTGTTTCTGAATATGCCTCGGAATCTATACCCAAAGTCATTGGAGTTGCAGGTGGACAGCCAACAAGCGAATCCCGATGAGCTTACTCAAGTAAGTGATTCGGGTAAGCGAGCGCAGCTAACAACTCTGTAGCTTCAAGGACGAAGGGTATAAATCATACCGTAAAACCGCCAAGAGATAAGATGGCTTGCTTAGAAGTGTGGAAAAGATTGCAAATCACGGTGAGAGATAGGGAAATAAGCCGATTATCTGCCAATAAACGGTAGGCATAGCCAAAATAAGGTGGGGGGCAAAACTTACGGCGTAGCGAGCTAAGCCAGACTGAGTGCGTACAGCGCGGAAAAACCGGAGCGTACACGCAGCACGTGAGGATTTTATTCGCTACGCTCCCCTGCGGGCCGCCCTAAAGGGCGTTTAAAATACCTGCATTTTGTGAGCACTGCACAATCTCAGTATGGCGACGCGCAGTAGCCGGTCATAAAGCAGAGGCCTGCCCGCCATGGGCCAGCATATAATTATTCAGCTCATTCATACCGGTCCAGCGATTCTCGCACCACAACGGGGCCAACAACGTGGGTCTGCGCGCACTGGCAGAGATCCGATGATAGACAATCTGCGCTGGAGTATGGCGGATCATTTCACCCGCAGTCACAACATATTGTTCCAACGCCAGTTCCGCCAACCGCCCTGCCCGCCATGCTTTTCCCATCGTGCTACCTTCCACGATATGGAGTGGATGCAGTTTTAACCCATCAACACCGGTTGCCACCACTTGTTCTAGCGTTGCCATATTCTGTGGCTTATCTTCGCCGGGTAAGCCGACAATCAAATGACAGCATACTTTCAGCCCACGGGCACGGGCGCGGCGGGCTGTTTGCTGATAACAGGCGAAATCATGCCCACGGTTAATACGTTTGAGCGTTTTATCATTAGCGGTCTGTAGCCCCAACTCAAGCCAGACTTCATAACCTTGCTGGTGATAACCACTCAATAAATCCAATACCGCATCCGGGACACAATCGGGCCGGGTTCCCACACACAAACCGACAATGTCAGCTTCGGCTAAAGCCTGTTCATACATCACAGCTAAAGCATTAACCTCTGCATAAGTACTGGTATAGGCCTGAAAGTAAGCCAGGTAACGTTTTGCCCGATTAGTTTTTTTTGCCTGCGCCGCTAGCTGCTGCGCAATACTCTGTTGCTGCATGTTCTCATCGGCAAATGAAGCCACCTGACAAAAGGTACAGCCCCCCCGACCGAGTGTTCCATCACGATTAGGGCAGCTAAACCCGCCGTGCAGCGTGAGTTTATGCACTTTTTCACCGTAACGGCGCTGTAAATCCGCACCAAACATATTGACTAATTTCTGCAACTGCATAATCTTGGCACTGCCTGTCAAAAAAGAGCTTAAGGCTACCCGCTAGCGATGCAATTCGCGATGACAGAGATCAACTCCCACGCCCTTGGGTGCAACCTCGCATAACCATTCATTATAAATGCAAATAAAATCACTTGACCAATGATTAAATTTTCTTATTGCCACCAACCTGTTAGCGCTTCTATTACAATTCAGTGAAAAATAGTTTTATAAACCAATAAATATTTAAATCGCAGAATTTAACTCTGACATCCCCGCCGGCACTAGCATGGTGCAGAGATTTGTC
>NZ_JAZGQE010000149.1:0-11799 GCF_048593885.1 Yersinia sp. 1252 StPb PI
AACAATAATATCAGTTGAAATATAATATATAGATAAGGAAATAGTCATGTTCTATAAATCACTGCTTAAGAGTGTCATTGTGACACTCATGCTCGTAACCGTTAACACAGTATTCGCGGCATCATCACCCACTACCCCAACAGAGATGACCTGCAAAGAATTCCTTGATCTTAATCCGAAAAGTATGACCCCCGTCGCTTTCTGGATCCTAAACCAGGATATCCAGTATAAAAAAGGCGATAGCGTAGATTTCCAGGAAATAGACCAGGTCTACACACCAAAAGTGATTGATGTTTGTAAAAAATCACCGAACAAAAAAATTACTGAGATGAAAAAAGAGATTGAGTGGGTACCTAAGAAACCAATGTAATATAATTCTGAGCCTCACATTATTTAATGTGGGGCTAACATTATTTTTTGACTATTATTGGGGAGAAATAATCATGTTAAAGAAGATCATATTGATATCGCTACTGGCATTACCCGTCCACCAGGCATTGGCACTTGACTGCCAGAACGCACTGACACAACTGGATATGAACCAGTGCGCAAATTTAGATTATAAGAAAGCCGATACCGAACTAAACCGTATTTATAAACAGGTTTTGGCCAAAACCCCAGTTGCCCAAAGAGCATTATTAAAGAGTGCGCAACTTACCTGGATAAAATACCGTGACGCAGATTGTACCTTCCAATCCTCAGCCACCGAAGGCGGTTCAGTGCATCCTATGATTATCTCGGCTTGTTTGACCCACAAAACTGAAGCTCGCTCGGCAGAACTACAGTCATTCCTTGATTGTGCTGAAGGTGACCTAAGTTGCCCCTTATAGCGTGCTGTGATTAGCGTTGCCGAATAGTCGAGGGCGTTAGGCCATAAGCCACTTTAAAACAGTTACTGAAGTGGCTGGCAGAGCTGAAACCACACTCCAGGGCAATGTGAATAAGCGGCATCATACTATGTCTTAATAGCTGGTCTGCGCGAGATAACCGCGCTTTCAACACAAATTGATGTGGTGCCAGCCCAGTACTCTGCTTAAACATCCGTGCGAAATGGAACTCACTCAACCCTGCCTGTTCAGCAAGGTCTGACAACAGCAACGGCTGTGAAAGATGTTCGTCAATATACTCTTTCACCCGTTTTAACACTGCCGGAGACAACCCACCGCGAATTACGGGGATCGCCCACTGCAACTGGGTGTAATTTTTTAATAAATGGGTCATCAACAAGGTAGCAGCACTACTGAGGGCTAAATGATTGGCCTGTTCTTGCCAGTTACAATTCAGTAAAAATTGGCGATATAACAACGTTATTTGCGGATCTTCTGCGAAAATTCGTTCATCAACCTGAATTGACTGGGGGCTGCGCTCCCAAATTTGTTCAGCTAGCTGGCGCAGATGCTTATCGGTGCAATACAAATGTACAAATGACAGGTCATCCCGCACATCCCAACTGGATAAGCTGCCCTTTGGCATAATACAAAAACGATCCGGTCCACCGCCATTTTTCCAGCCAGCGCGTGTTTTGTGATAGCACTCATAGCCATCGGCAACATACAGGCTCAAGGTGTGGTGATCAGGGCTTTCTTGTGTAATACAGTCATCACGGTTAGACCAGGCAGCCAATTGAATACCCGAGCCGAGTTGCACACAATCATGCAAGCGCGCTTTGTGTTCTTTTAGGGTTTCAAAAGCTTGATACCGTTCCAACATTGCGCTGACTTCCTTTGGGTACGCGGATGCAACCAGTTTAATGGCTTGCCAGACGGCAGACTATATTTTCCAGTGATTTATCGTAAAAATGCGCAAGATTTTGCAATTTAAAGCAAGCCGCTGAAAGCGCCTCTGCTTCCCATACCGGATACTGCTGTTTTCTAGCTGTGATGAGAAATAACGATGAACGCGCTGCTATATTTGTTAGTTGTACTGATCTGGGGAACGACCTGGATTGCTATTACCCTACAACAGCAAGGTGATGTTGCTATTACTGTGTCCATTTTTTATCGGTTTGTGCTGGCGGCCGGTGTCATGATGATCGTTTTACTGCTCGCCCGCCGACTGCACCAGCTCACGGTACGTGACCACCTTTTTTGTCTGGCACAAGGGGTTTGTGTCTTTGCTTTTAATTTTTACTGTTTTTATCATGCTGCGGCTTATATCAGTAGCGGTCTGGAATCGGTTATTTTCTCAATGGCGGTACTGTTTAATGCCATCAATGGCATGCTTTTCTTTCGCCAACGCCTTAGCCCTAACCTGCTGCCAGCCAGTATCCTCGGCATGATAGGTATTGTTGCTTTGTTCTGGCAAGATCTGACCGCCACACAAATGGCCCCGGAATTACTTAAAGGTATTGGCTTAAGTTTGCTGGGTACCTATGGTTTTTCTCTGGGTAATATGATCAGTAGCCGCCACCAACGCAGGGGATTGGATATTCTGTCAACCAATGCTTATGCCATGACTTATGGTGCGGCAGTGATGGGACTTTTCAGTCTGATTCAACAACACTCTTTTACTCTCGAACTCACGCCACGTTACCTTGGCTCATTGCTGTATCTGGCTATCTTCGGTTCCGTGATTGCATTTGCCGCCTATTTCAGCTTGATTGGACGAATCGGAGCCAGTGGTGCGGCTTATAGCACCTTGTTATTTCCGCTGGTGGCCCTAACCATATCAACCTTCTATGAAGGCTATCACTGGCACCTGAATGCCATTATTGGTTTACTACTCATCCTATTGGGTAATTTAGTGATGTTCTCACGCCCAGGCATGATGCAATCCTGGTTTAAGCGCCGCCATCATTGCCAGCCACAAAGATAACCAAGAAAGGCCGATCGTTATCTCATCGAGAGTTGTGATCGGCCTTGCTCATTTTATTTTGCGGTATCTAAAATGGGTTCACGTACAATGAATATGTAAGACAGAGCCCCGAGGACAGTAACGCAAGAACAGATGGTTAATGCCAGGCTAAATGAGTGAGTGGTATCAACTATCCAACCCGTTATCACCGGTGCAAATGATGCAAATATGAAACTGGCAAAATTCTGTATGCTGCCAACCGATGCAGTCATACGAGAAGAGACCGCGACATGTATAAGCCCCCAGCATGATGTCCCAGCGAAGTGAATACAGAACAGTGCCATGCCTATTAATATAACCGCACTCCCGGTAGTGTCAGCACGGACGACGACAGAGGTAAATGCCGCTGACAGCAACATACCGACCGCAATGCATATTTTGCGGCTTTTTAAAGGAGCCATACCCTGACGGACCAGAAAATCGGTAACGAATCCATTACATAACATGCCTGCCGCGCCGAAAATAAAGGGAATAGAAGCAAACATGCCAGTGCTGGCAAGATTTAAATGATACGTTGTCTGCAAATAGCCCGGTAGCCATGCCAGATAGAGCCATGCGGTATAATTGACGCCACTGAAGCCCAGCATCATGCCCCACATAGTCCGATTACGGAACAAGCCACGCCATTCTTTAAAATTCATAGGCTTACGACTTACATTAACACTGCCAGCATCAAGATATTTTTGTTCTGCTTCGGTTAAATTGATACTGTCACGATTACGGTAAAGCAGATACCAACCGATAGAAAGTGCGATCCCCAGAAGACCAATGGTAATAAACATCCCACGCCAACCGATAACCATCATCATGGCGGCCAGAATAGGTGGACTGATGGCTAAACCAATTGTCGACGCGGAATTAAATATCCCCATAGGCAGGCCACGTTCTTTAATATTGAACCAGTCATTTATCACTTTCACACCGCAAGGGTTCATGGGTGCCTCACCGATACCTAACCCAATACGTACCAGAATAAATTGCGTAAAGGTATGAACTGCCCCGGATAGCGCCTGAAAGAATGACCATACAAACATGCCTAGCCCTAACATAATGCGCGGGCCTTTACGGTCTAACAACGGGCCACACGGCAGTTGAGCAATACCGTATGCCAGAGAAAATGCGGAAAGCAGAAAACCAATCTCCGTGGCACTTAGCCCTAGCTCTTCACGAATGGTTAAATTCGCTACAGATAAAGAACTACGGTCAAGAAAGTTAATAACTGCGGCCAAGAATAATAAAACCATCGATACGGTTTGAATTCTTTTAATACGACTAGAACGCTCTGTATGTAGTATGACCTTGGGGGTTTCATCTGATATTGGCTTTAATACACCCGCATCATTATTTATCACGACATTATTTTTTTCCACGCCCAGCTCCTGAACTTTATAATATATTCATATTGCGATTCATAGAAAAACCTGGCCGATATGAATCGATTAGGAAATAAAAATCTCAAGAAAACAGACTTATTACAGCGTCAACTATAGAGAGATAAGTTAACTGAAATTCAGGTTAATGTGGGCATTCTATATACAGCATATCTTTGTGATGAATACGTGAGATGATTAATAGTTTGCTGGATTTTATCTGTCCTTAATGGTTTTTTATGCGGTTTTTTATCCAGTTTTTTATCTTAGCATGCGCTTTCAGCAATACTCTCTAGGTGGTTAATCATTCGCTGTACTGCGTGATCGAACGAATCATTGATTGCTTAGCGGTATCAAGATGACGCCGTAACTCGCGCACCGCATCCAGATCATTGCGAAAGATTAACGCACTTAAAATTGCCATATGCTCTTCTATCGCCACGATATTGCGCTGCTTTAAATCGCTCTCATCCCATTGATAATGGAAGTGGAAAATAACTGAAATAATCTCCAGAGATTGATTAAAAAATGGGTTATTAGCAGCAGAAAGTATCAGGGTATGAAAATCACGATCTAACTGTGAAAACATGCGATAGCTGCTGCCAATGGTATCCCGCAATTGCCGATGGCGAGCCAATAGCTCTTTGGCTTGCAGCCAACGCTTATCACTATGTGCAAGATTTAAAAAGCGATTTAGCGCATGCGTTTCCAACATTTCACGTAACTCAAATAACTTTTCAGCATAGTTTTGATCAAATTTTTTCATGCTCCACTGACCACGGCGGATATTAACAATGAGGTCATAACGACAAAAACGCAGTAAGAACTCACGAACCACCACAGCGCTGACATTGGCGGCACGAGCAAGTTGTAACTCTGAAAAGGAATCTCCTGCACGAAGCTGACGTTGATTAATCATCTGAAAAAAAGCACGTTCAAATACGTCGGCCTGAGCGTCTGGTGACTGACTGATACAATCAAAACCGTCCTCTGATTGGGGTGTTCTGACAATAATGTAGTAGTCGCCGACCTTCTCCAACACGCCACAGTGATCTAAATGACTCAGGGTATTACGCACAGTTGTTCGGCTGATACTGTACATTTCTGCCAGGGAAGCTTGAGAAGGAAGTGGTGATGTAATATGCCCTTTGGCAATAGCGTCGATCATCTGATTGATGACATTGTGACGAAGATTTTGTGTTCTGCTCATGATTATCCTTAGCTGTTTTTTATTCATTTAAAACCAATTTAAAACAGAATAATTCGTCATCCCTCACAAATATCACATTCGATTTAAACCTGGTTGTGATTTTTAATGAATATCAAACCTCACCTTTTGGAGGAATAATCATGACCACGATGAATACTTTAGTTTGCCTTGAACCAACCAAACTTATTTATCAAAAACGAACTCAACCGTTACCGAGAATTAATGAAGCCTTAATAAAGGTTTTAAATGTTGGTATTTGTGGCACAGATATACATGCCTGGGCAGGTAATCAACCGTTCTTTAGTTATCCACGGGTATTGGGTCATGAAATTTGTGGCGAAATAATAGCGCTGGGGGATAACGTCAATAATATGCATGCCGGGCAACGCGTTGCCGTTATTCCTTATGTTGCTTGCCAGCACTGTAATTCTTGTCTCAGCGGTAAAACCAATTGCTGCGAAAACATTTCTGTTATTGGCGTCCATCAAGACGGGGGTTTCAGTGAGTATTTATCCGTCCCAGTCAGTAATTTATTGGTGGTCGACGATGTAGATCCCGTCTCGGCTGCATTGATTGAACCTTTTGCCATCAGCGCCCATGCCGTGCGCCGTGCCGATGTTCACCCTGATGAGCATGTTTTGGTGGTCGGTGCTGGCCCAATTGGCTTGGGTGTGGCCGCCATTGCGCAAGCCGATGGTGCCTATGTAGTGATGGCCGACACCAGTGAACAACGCCGTGAACATGTAGAAAACCTGTTGGATATCCGGGCATTAGATCCCAGCGATGCCGGATTTGAGCAGAATTTACGCCAGCAATTTGCTGGCATGCTGCCATTAAAAGTTATTGATGCCACAGGTAACCAACGAGCAATGAATAACACCCTCAACTTTATCCGTCACGGGGGCAGCATTGTATTTGTGGGCTTATTCAAAGGTGATCTCAGTTTCCCTGATCCTGACTTCCATAAGAAAGAGACCACCATGATGGGCAGCAGAAATGCCACCTTTGAGGATTTTGACAAAGTGGGGAAATTAATGGCCGCTGGCAAATTATCGGCGGACATGATCCTGACACATCGTTTTGAATTCAATACCTTGGCAGATATTTATGAACAGCAGGTCGTGAAGAATAAAGATCTTATCAAAGGCGTTATTCAATTCTGATCTCACTCATTTTAAGGATATAACACCATGCTAACGTTAAACCGCGAAAACTTTCCTGGCCGTACTCACCCGGATAAAGTGATTCAATTTGGTGAAGGAAACTTCTTGCGCGCCTTTGTCGATTGGCAATTGGACCGACTAAATGAACATACCGACCTTAATGCCGGTGTCGTAGTGGTCCGCCCGATTAACAGTGATTTCCCCCCATCACTTAATACTCAGGATGGCTTATACACCACGATTATTCGCGGTTTAAACGAACAGGGTGAGAAAGTCAGTGATGCGCGCATCATTCGCTCGGTTAATCGCGAAATCAATATTTATCAGGACTTTGACAGCTACCTCGCCCTCGCCCGTAATGAAGATATTCGTTGGGTGTTCTCCAATACTACGGAGGCTGGGATAAGTTATCTGGAAGATGATAAGTTTGGTGATACGCCTCCCGCCAGTTATCCCGCGAAATTAACGCGGCTCATGTTTGAGCGTTTTCAACATTTTTCCGGGGCAGCCGATAAGGGGTGGGTGCTGTTGCCATGTGAGTTGATCGATTATAACGGCGAAGCATTGCTGGAGTTAGTCCTACGCTATGCGCAGTGCTGGAATTTAGGCGAAGGTTTCAGTCAATGGTTATTACAGCACAATACGTTTTGCTCTACATTGGTCGATCGTATCGTGACCGGCTATCCCCGCGATGAAGCTGTGGCCCTGGAAAACCACCTGGGTTATCACGATGCATTCCTCGATACCGCAGAATACTTTTACCTGTTTGTGATCCAAGGACCGCAATCATTAGCGCAGGAACTACGTCTGAATCAATACCCACTAAACATTCGAATCGTCGATGATATTAAGCCCTATAAAGAACGCAAAGTAGCAATTCTCAATGGTGCCCATACCGCATTGGTGCCGGTCGCATTTCTGGCCGGTTTAAATACAGTCGGCGAGGCCATGGCCGACCCGCAAATCAGTCAATTCGTCGCACAACTGATCAGCGAAGAGATCATTCCAGTGTTGGATTTACCCGCGGATGAGCTACAAACCTTTGCTCAAGCCGTGTTGAGCCGTTTTCGTAACCCGTTTATTCAGCACCAACTGCTGTCTATTGCCCTCAATAGCATGACCAAATTCCGTACCCGTATTTTGCCTCAGTTGCTCTCCAGCCAGCAAAATAACGGGCAGTTACCGCCACGACTCACCTTTGCTTTTGCCGCCTTACTGATGTTTTATCGAGGAAAACGTGACGATGAATGTTTTGCATTACAGGATGATGCCCACTGGCTAAATTGTTTCGCCTCCCTGTGGCACGACGTTGACGCCGGTTCACTGCCAATGGAGGGATTGGTGCAATTGGTATTAGCCGACACCCCCCATTGGGGGCAAGACCTCAATCACATCCCGCAGCTCACCAATAGCATTACTGAACAGTTGCAAACAATTAAACGTGTGGGGATGCGAGCTGCTTTAGCCGCTTACCGCTAAATATGTTTATCCGGGCAGATGATTTTATTTTCTGCCCGCCATCTAGTGCAATCACCGTGCGGTTCAAGCACCATCGTGATGGATAAACTCAATACCATACAACCCACCAATAGCATTGATAGTTTCTAATAGATGCGCACCATCCGCTTGATGCAGGACGGTATCGCTCGCGGCTGAATGCGCTGACCACCACAGGGGAAGACCGATAAACCATGCTGTAATCTTAGCCATTGCTACCTCTGCGTTATTTATCTAGCGGGATGAAACTGATGCTTTAAGGGTAGACGCTGCCGCGCGCAAAGGTGAAATAACGATTATGGCTTTGGATATGCCAAATTTAGCTATGAAGGCCAAAACTTAAGATAAAAATTAATAATTATGCATTTTAAAGATGCCAGCCATCAGCCAAGGCGTTATCTTAATTAGACATTCGCCCTGAAGGAGTTTCGCATGTTTGTTGTCAGTCTGACTTACCATCAACCTATCGATGTGGTCGAAGCACTCACTGAAAGTCATAAAGAGTGGTTGAAAAAGTACTATACACAAGGTGTTTTTATCGCATCAGGCCGTAAAGTGCCGCGTACCGGTGGCATTATTTTGGCCAAAAGTATTGCCCGTGAAGAGCTGGATAAGATATTGGCCGAAGATCCGTTTAATGCGGTTGCCGATTATAGCGTGACCGAGTTTATCGCCTCCATGGCTATCGAGTCGGTGGAAGCGTTGAAAACTCTGTGATGCTTTTATGCGATAAATCCTAACAGCAGCTATGGTTGATGCCATGGCTGCTGTTACAACGTATTGGTCGTTAATTCTGCCCGCTGTTGTCGTTGCGCCATAATGCGGTGCAGATTGGCCTCAAGCCATACAGTCAGCCCTTCCACCTGCTCCTGAATCTCCTTCCCCAACGGCGTTAATTTATATTCCACATGAGGTGGTACTACCGGATAAGCAATACGCTCAACAAAACCATCTTCTTCAAGGTGTTGCAGAGTTTGTGCCAGCATCTTTTCACTAACACCGCCAATCTTTCTGCGCAACGCACTAAAACGCAGAGTCTCATTGCTTAACGCAATCAAGACTAACACCCCCCAACGGCTGGTTACGCGCTTGAGCACTTCTCTTGAGGGACAATCAGCATTGAGTAATTCACCCCGCCGAACTTGTTCGGGAAACGAAACAGTGTGACTCAAATTTTGCGGCTCTATTATTTTCATACTAACCTTTTGGTGCGTACTTACGTAAAGTTAGTATATTGCATATGATGAACTTAAGGGCAACTTTCTGGCCAATCATGCGGTTTTTATTCTTTGCCAACTGTCTGTCATCTTTCTCATAACATCAAATCTGGAGTGTCATTATGATCGCAGTAACCGGTGCCACAGGCCAATTGGGCCGCCTTGTTATCAATGCATTACTTAAAAAAGTGCCAGCCAGTGAGATTATTGCTGCGGTACGTACCCCGGACAAAGCCCACGAGCTGGCGGCGTTAGGTGTTCAAATCCGCAAAGCTGACTATAGCCAACCAGCCACGCTGGATACCGCCTTTCAAGGTGTTGATAAACTACTGTTAATTTCATCGAGTGAAGTGGGTCAGCGTATTGCCCAACATAGCGCCGTGATCGCGGCGGCCAAGCGTGCAGGGGTTAAATTGTTGGCATATACCAGTTTGTTACATGCGGATAAAAGCCCACTGGGGTTAGGCGAAGAACACCGGGCGACCGAAGCACTATTACGTGAATCAGGTCTGCCCGTGGTGTTATTGCGTAACGGTTGGTATACCGAGAACTATGCAGCAAGTATCGCGCCAGCCCTGGCACACGGCGCATTTATCGGCGCAGTAGCTGAGGGGCGTATCGCCTCTGCCGCACGTGAAGACTATGCCGAAGCGGCCGCTGTGGTGCTAACTCAGGAAAACCAGGCAGGAAAAGTTTACGAATTAGCCGGTGACGATATCTATACACTGGCTGAATTCTCGGCAGAAATTGCCCGCCAGTCAGGTAAAGCTGTGGTGTACCACGATTTGTCTGAAGCAGATTTCAAGCAAGCATTGCTCGATGCCGGTTTACCTGATGTTTTCGCCAGCCTATTAGCAGATTCTGATGCTGGCGCGGCTAAAGGAGGGCTGTTTGATGACAGTCATACATTGAGAAAACTGATTGGCCGGCCGACAACGCCTTATGCAGATGTCATTGCTGCAACGCTAGCAACACGTTAAATCTATTCAAATACTCTCGGCCGGTTCCCCTTAAGTTACCGGCCGTTCTCCATTAGAACTTATAATAATGCCGGACTAAGACTTGGCAGCATCCAGTGCCTGAGCAAGATCATTGAGAATGTCATCAATATGCTCAATACCAATCGATAGGCGCACCATATCCCGCGGTACGCCCGCCTTGATCAGCTCTTCATCGTTAAGCTGACGGTGGGTGGTTGACGCTGGGTGGCAAGCCAGTGATTTGGCATCACCAATATTCACTAAGCGCACGATCAAATTCAGCGCATCTATAAAACGCCCGCCCGCCTCCTGGCCGCCATGAATACCAAATGACAATATCGAGGCCGGTTTGCCACCTAAATAGCGCTGGGCTAGTTCATGCTCAGGATGATCAGGTAAGCCTGCGTATTTAACCCAACTGACTTGTGGATGGTTTTGCAAATAGTGCGCGACTTTCAGCGCATTTTCAGTATGACGCTCCATACGTAAAGCCAATGTTTCCAGCCCCTGCAAAATCAGGAAAGCATTGAACGGCGATAACGCAGCGCCAGTATTGCGCAATGGCACCACCCGGCAACGGCCAATATAGGCAGCCGCGCCGAATTGCTCGGTATAGGTCACGCCATGATATGACGGATCAGGGGTATTTAATTGAGCAAAACGCTCAGGGTATTGCGTCCAAGGGAACTTACCCGAATCCACCACGATACCGCCAATACTGGAACCATGACCGCCGATATATTTGGTCAATGAATGAACCACAATATCCGCACCGTGTTCAAATGGTCGACACAAGATTGGTGTTGCGACGGTATTATCGACAATCAATGGCACACCATGGCGATGAGCCGCATCAGCCAATTTTTTCAAATCAACAATATTCCCAGCAGGATTACCAATCGATTCACAGAAAACTGCTTTAGTTCGGTCATCGATTAAGGCTTCCAATGCGGCGATATCATCATGATCGGCAAACCGGGTTTCTATCCCATAACGCGGTAACGTATGCGCCAGCAGATTGTAAGTCCCGCCGTACAACTTGGCCACCGACACAATATTATCCCCCACTTCGGCAATGGTTTGGATAGCATAAGTAATCGCCGCCATACCGGAAGCCACGGCCAGAGCGGCAATCCCCCCTTCGAGAGCGGCAACCCGTTTCTCCAGGACATCATTGGTGGGGTTCATGATGCGCGAGTAAATATTGCCGGCGACTTTTAAATCAAACAGATCAGCACCATGCTGGGTATCGTCAAAAGCAAAGGAGGAAGTCTGGTAAATAGGTACCGCAACGGCTTTGGTGGTGGGGTCCGGTGAATAACCTGCATGAATAGATAATGTTTCTAATTTCATTCTTTATCCCTTGTTATATGACAATAGCCAGCGCCGCTGCCAACACGATGATATAACGTGACTAGTCACATTCTTGGCTGGCGACGGAGGTGATGAAGAGGATAACAATAGAGGAATTAATGAGCAGTACCTACCTACAAAAGTAATTATTTAGCT
>NZ_JAZGQE010000014.1:0-48280 GCF_048593885.1 Yersinia sp. 1252 StPb PI
ATTTTATTGTTATAAAGCATCCCTGTAATAAGTAATATGTTAGAACATTGTTATTTAGTCATTCCTATTCACCAGGTTAAAATCTATTTCCCTGAAAAGGTAAAGTAACAATTTACTCTACCAGAGTCATAAACGTCAGGGGACAATTAATGAGCCATTAACCAGAATGGATCACGAAATTTCCTCACCCAGTGTCAGATGAGGAAATCCATGTTGCTTTATAAATTAACTTTCTCATCCTCTAACTTACAGGTATTACAAGGTAGATTTTTGCCAATGAGGAAGCGATAAACTGCGGCCCCGAGGCAAGCACCAATAATCGGCGCCACAATCGGAATAATGAAATAAGGGATATCACGGCCGCCGGTCATTGAGATTTTTCCCCAACCAGCAAAGAAGGTAAATAATTTAGGACCAAAATCACGTGCTGGATTCATGGCAAAACCAGTTAATGGAGCGGTAGAAGCACCAATAACCGCCACCAGAATACCGATCAATAGTGGACCTAATGCACCGCGTGGCACACCGTTACCATCATCAGTTAGTGCCATAATCAGCCCCATAAGAATCGAGGTGATAATAATTTCAACAAATGCAGCCTGCCATACGCTGATTGCCGGTGATGGGAAGGTGCTGAAGATACTGGCTAATTGCAGACTTTCCATGCTGCCACGCACCATCTGGTGTGCGGCTTCGAAATCAGTAAATAAATTATGATAGAGCATATAGGCCAGTGCCGCGCCACCAAAAGCACCGGCAACTTGAGCAATGCTGTACGGGATGACTTTCCGTGCGGGGAAACAGGCAAATAGCCATAACGCGATAGTAATGGCCGGGTTGAGGTGAGCACCGGAAATTCCTGCCGTCAGGTAGACCGCCAGTGAAATACCCAGCCCCCACACGATACAGATTTCCCACAAACCAAAACTGGCACCTGCTACTTTCAATGCAGCTAAACAACTAATACCAAAAAACAAAAACAGCCCGGTACCGAGAAATTCCGCAATACACTGCGCTTTTAGTGAGTCGTTCATAGGGTTACCCTGCTTGTTATTAAATTAATACGTTATATACCCTAAATAATTCAAGTTTCAGGAAGGCGGCAACTGAGTAAATCCCCAGGAGCTTACATCAGTAAGTGACTGGGGTGAGCGAAGGCAGCCAACGCACATGCAGCTCGAAGTATGACGGGTATGGAAATGCACGGCCCATGACCTAGCCACTATAAAGAGAGCAAAAATGAAAGTGTTGTCGTGATGTGCCATTAATTAAATAAAAAATAGACCTTGAATAACAAATTATTGTCATTTCCGTAGAAAAGTTAGCGCCAACACCGTGTTAACAGGCACTTTTATGCTTTATTCCGCTATATGACTTTCTTGCCATTTATTCTTTCCGTTATTGTTATCAAGCTCGCACTTTTGTGGCTACTCCCCCCTCAGGTGTATCATTATATTTATGCGCGCGATCACGCGAACTATTTAATCGGGCAGGCGCGCAATTAGCAAATTTAATAGCTACTGTCACCTAATAAATTGTAATTCTGAATATGTAATAGCCAGTTATTATCACCCAACATCAACGAAATAACGTTTTAAAACATAATATTAAGTTATAGCCATGACAATAATTTGTTATTTCCTCACTAACCATTCCCGTCAGTAAATTCAATACAGCCATTCTTTTTCATTGCTTGTTTGTATATTCGTTCTCAGCACGAACCTGACAACTTTATTTTTAAACTTACCGAATTTGTTTTTTTAAATTTACTGAATGGCCCCAACACGACAATTTTTATTTTAGAACCTGAAGCGCGTTTGAAACCGTAATAGCTGTATTTCCAACGAACAAACATCAGGTCCCTGACATCCCCGTCGAGGTATTTATGCAACAAGAAGCACTAGGAATGGTGGAAACCAAAGGGTTGACTGCGGCCATTGAGGCTGCGGACACCATGGTGAAATCGGCCAATGTGACATTAGTCGGCTATGAAAAAATTGGCTCTGGTCTGGTCACCGTCATCGTACGTGGTGATGTGGGCGCAGTTAAAGCAGCCACTGATGCCGGTGCAAGTGCGGCTGCGAAAGTGGGTGAAGTGAAATCGACCCATGTCATCCCACGGCCACACACCGATGTCGAGAAGTTCTTGCCAAAGGGAAATAGCTAATGAAAAGCAATGACCTGGTCGACCAAATCATGGCGCAGGTGATAGCAAAAGTCAGCGAACACGCTCCGGCGTCTTCTAAACAACCCTCCTATAAACAACGAGATACGGCTATGGCTGAGAAGACTTGCAGTTTAACGGAATTTGTTGGTACCGCGATCGGTGACACGGTCGGACTGGTGATCGCCAACGTCGACAGCGCCCTACTGGACGCAATGAAGCTGGAAAAACGCTATCGCTCCATCGGTATTTTGGGCGCACGTACCGGCGCAGGCCCGCACATCATGGCGGCCGATGAAGCTGTCAAAGCCACCAATACTGAAGTGGTCAGTATTGAGTTACCCCGCGATACCAAGGGCGGTGCCGGTCATGGTTCGCTGATCATCTTCGGTGGTGATGATGTTTCTGATGTGAAACGTGCCGTCGAAGTGGCGCTGAAAGAGCTGGATCGGACCTTCGGCGATGTTTACGCCAATGAAGCCGGTCACATTGAATTGCAGTACAGCGCACGTGCCAGCCACGCATTGGAAAAAGCATTTGGCGCGCCATTGGGCCGTTCTTGCGGTGTGATAGTCGGTGCACCAGCGTCGATTGGTGTTTTGATGGCGGATACCGCCGTGAAATCTGCCAACGTTGACGTGGTGGCTTACAGCTCCCCCGCACATGGCACCAGCTTCAGTAACGAAGTGATTCTGGTTATCTCCGGTGATTCTGGCGCAGTTCGTCAGGCAGTAATTTCTGCCCGAGAGATTGGCAAAACGGTACTAGCGACCTTGGGTTCTGAACCGAAAAACGACCGCCCTTCTTATATCTGACGCCACAGTGAGGCTGTTTCATGAAATCGAAAAGATTTGAAGCGTTGGCGAAACGCCCGGTTAATCAGGACGGCTTTGTCAAAGAGTGGATCGAGGAAGGCTTTATTGCCATGGAAAGCCCGAATGATCCAAAACCTTCCATCAAGATTGTTAACGGTGTGGTGACCGAATTAGACGGTAAGCCACAAAGCAATTTCGACCTGATAGACCACTTTATCGCCCGCTACGGTATCAATCTGGCGCATGCGGAAGAAGTGATGAAGATGGATTCCATCAAGTTGGCCAACATGCTGTGTGATCCTAACGTATCGCGCCGCACCATTGTGCCACTCACTACAGCAATGACCCCGGCCAAAATTGTCGAGGTGGTTTCTCATATGAACGTGGTGGAAATGATGATGTCGATGCAGAAAATGCGCGCACGTCGTACCCCATCACAACAGGCTCACGTCACTAACGTTAAAGATAACCCGGTGCAGATTGCCGCCGATGCCGCCGAAGGCGCATACCGTGGCTTTGATGAGCAGGAAACTACCGTGGCCGTGGCCCGTTATGCGCCATTCAATGCCATCGCGCTGTTGGTCGGTTCGCAAGTGGGTCGCCCTGGTGTGCTGACGCAATGTTCGCTGGAAGAAGCCACCGAGTTGAAGCTGGGGATGCTGGGCCATACCTGTTATGCCGAAACTATTTCGGTTTACGGTACTGAGCCGGTATTTACCGACGGTGATGACACGCCATGGTCCAAAGGCTTCCTCGCCTCGTCCTATGCATCACGCGGTTTGAAAATGCGTTTTACCTCTGGTTCAGGCTCCGAGGTGCAAATGGGTTATGCCGAAGGCAAATCCATGCTGTATCTGGAAGCTCGCTGTATCTATATCACCAAAGCTGCCGGGGTTCAGGGGCTGCAAAATGGTTCAGTGAGTTGTGTCGGCGTGCCGTCCGCGGTGCCATCAGGCATCCGGGCCATCCTGGCAGAAAACCTGATTTGCTCTGCACTGGATTTGGAATGTGCTTCCAGTAACGACCAGACCTTTACCCACTCCGATATGCGCCGTACTGCCCGTCTGCTGATGCAGTTCCTGCCGGGTACTGACTTTATCTCCTCTGGTTTTTCTGCGGTGCCTAACTACGACAACATGTTCGCCGGTTCCAACGAAGATGCCGAAGACTTTGACGATTACAACGTATTGCAGCGCGACTTGAAAGTTGATGGTGGCTTGCGTCCGGTGCTGGAAGCTGACGTGGTGGCGATTCGTAATAAAGCTGCCCGTGCGCTGCAAGCGGTATTTGCCGGTATGGGCCTGCCACCAATTACTGACGAAGAAGTGATTGCGGCGACATATGCACACGGCTCGAAAGATATGCCGGAACGTAACATCGTTGAAGACATCAAGTTCGCTCAGGAAATCATCAGCAAAAACCGTACTGGTTTGGAAGTGGTAAAAGCATTGGCTCAAGGCGGTTTCGAAGATGTAGCGCAAGACATGCTCAACATCCAGAAAGCCAAAATTGCCGGTGACTACCTGCATACCTCGGCGATCATTAAAGGTGACAACCAAGTGCTGTCAGCGGTGAATGACGTCAATGACTACGCGGGTCCAGCTACCGGTTACCGGCTGGAAGGTGCACGTTGGGAAGAGATCAAAAACATTCCAAACGCGCTTGATCCGAATGAGCTTGGTTAAGGGGTTCACGAGATGGTGGATATTAACGAAAAACTGTTACGTCAAATTATCGAAGGCGTATTGCAGGAAATGCAGGGAGACAAAAATACCGTCTCCTTTAAGCAGGATACCCAACCCGCAGCGGCTACGGCCACTGTTGCTGAAGGAAATTTCCTGACCGAAGTGGGTGAAGCCCGCCCTGGCAGCAATCAGGATGAAGTGATCATTGCCGTCGGCCCGGCATTTGGCCTGTCGCAAACGGCTAACATCGTCGGTATCCCGCACAAAAATATTCTGCGCGAACTGATTGCCGGTATTGAAGAAGAAGGCATTAAAGCACGGGTTATCCGCTGCTTTAAATCCTCCGACGTGGCGTTTGTTGCCGTCGAGGGTAACCGCCTGAGTGGTTCCGGTATCTCTATCGGCATTCAATCCAAAGGCACTACGGTGATTCATCAGCAAGGCTTACCGCCGCTCTCCAATCTGGAGTTGTTCCCGCAGGCCCCACTGTTGACGCTGGAAACTTATCGCCAAATTGGTAAAAACGCCGCGCGTTATGCCAAACGGGAATCACCACAACCGGTTCCTACCCTGAACGACCAAATGGCACGGCCAAAATATCAGGCCAAATCAGCGATTCTGCATATTAAAGAAACCAAATATGTGGTGACCGGCAAGAATCCTCAGGAACTCCGGGTGGCGCTTTAACAAAGGAAAACACAATGAATTCCGAAGCTATTGAATCCATGGTTCGCGATGTGCTGAGCAAGATGAACAGCTTGCAAGGCCAGACACCTGCGGCTGCTTGTGCGGCACCAGCAGCCAGTTCGCGCAATGATGCCAAAGTCTCTGATTATCCGTTGGCAAATAAACACCCTGATTGGGTCAAAACAGCCACTAACAAAACGCTGGATGACCTCACGCTGGCTAACGTTTTGAACGGCAGTGTTACTTCGCAAGATTTGCGGATTACACCGGAAATCCTGCGTATTCAGGCATCCATTGCCCGTGATGCGGGTCGTCCACTGTTGGCAATTAACTTCGAGCGTGCGGCCGAGCTGACCGCGGTACCGGATGACAAGGTATTGGATATCTACAACGCCCTGCGGCCATTCCGCTCCAGCAAAGAGGAGCTGAACGCTATCGCCGACGACCTGGAACAGACCTACCAAGCGACCATCTGTGCGGCATTCGTCCGTGAAGCTGCCGTTTTGTATGTCCAGCGTAAGAAGCTAAAAGGCGACGATTAACGCAGTGATATCAATCAAGGGGAAGCGTGCCGTGGGGGTCGTAGCGGCGTAAGCCGCCGGAGCGCCCCTAGTACGATAGCCCCGTTGATCACGACATCCAGTTATTAGTCATTTAAGGATCGGATATGGATTACATCGTCGGTGTGGATATTGGTAACTCATCAACAGAAGTGGCATTAGCACAATGCACGGCTGATGGTCAGTTGCACTTTATTACCAGTACCCTGACCGAAACGACGGGTATCAAAGGGACTCAACGCAATATTTTCGGCATCAACAAGGCGCTGAATATGTTGGTGGAAAAGGCCGGTATTGCGCTAAGCGATATCAGCCTGATCCGCATTAACGAGGCCACACCGGTGATCGGTGATGTGGCGATGGAGACAATTACCGAAACCATCATCACCGAATCCACCATGATCGGTCATAACCCGAAAACCCCCGGTGGACTGGGATTGGGGGTTGGGCTGACCATTACTATTGATGAGTTAGTTACCCGTGACCCTGCCCAACCTTACATTCTGGTGGTGCCATCAGCGGTGGATTTCGCCGATGTCGCGGCGGTGGTAAATGCCGCTAACGGCGCTGGCTACCGCATCACTGCGGTTATCTTGCAACGGGACGATGGCGTGCTGGTCAGTAATCGGCTGGCGTATCCGCTACCGATCGTTGATGAGGTGCTACATATCGACCGCATCCCGATGGGCATGCTGGCGGCGGTAGAAGTTGCGATGCCGGGTCAGGTGATTGAAACCCTCTCTAACCCCTATGGCATTGCCACCGTATTTGAACTGAGTGCCGAAGAAACCAAAAACATTGTGCCGGTGGCACGAGCGTTGATTGGTACCCGCTCGGCGGTGGTAGTGAAAACCCCAGAAGGGGATGTTAAAGCTCGCTCGATACCGGCCGGTCATCTGGAGTTATTTGCCGACGGTCGCACGGTGCGGGTGGATGTGGCGACCGGAAGTGAAGCCATTATGACCGCGGTTAACAGCTTTCGCCATTTGGACAATGTCAGTGGTGAAGCAGGAACCAATATCGGCGGCATGCTCGAACACGTTCGCCAAACCATGGCGGAACTGACCAATAAACCAACCAATGAGATCTTCATTCAAGACTTGCTGGCAGTAGACACTGCCGTGCCGGTCAATGTCACCGGCGGTCTGGCGGGCGAATTCTCGCTTGAACAAGCGGTGGGCATCGCCTCCATGGTGAAGTCTGATCGCCTGCAAATGGCGCATATCGCCAGAGAAATCGAAAAGACTCTGAATATTGATGTTCAGGTTGGGGGGGCGGAAGCCGAAGCGGCGATACTCGGCGCGCTGACCACACCAGGGACGCAACGGCCACTCGCCATCCTCGATTTGGGGGCGGGATCTACCGACGCCTCCATCATCAATGCTCAGGGCCAAATCGTCGCCACCCATCTGGCGGGAGCCGGCGATATGGTCACGATGATCATCGCCTCTGAATTAGATTTACAAGACCGCTATCTGGCAGAGGACATCAAAAAGTATCCGCTGGCAAAAGTGGAAAGTTTATTCCACCTGCGTCATGAAGATGGCAGCGTTCAGTTCTTCCCACAACCGCTGCCGCCAGAGGTCTTTGCCCGACTGGTGGTGGTCAAGCCGGAAGGTTTGGTGCCACTGCCGGGGGATTACGCGCTGGAAAAAGTACGCAATATCCGCCGCTCCGCTAAAGAGCGGGTGTTTGTTACCAATGCGCTTCGCGCCCTGCGTCAAGTCAGCCCGACCGGTAATATCCGCGATATCCCCTTCGTGGTGTTGGTTGGCGGCTCGTCGCTGGACTTTGAAATCCCGCAATTGGTCACCGATGCCCTCTCTCACTACAAATTGGTGGCGGGGCGCGGCAACATTCGCGCCAGCGAGGGGCCGCGTAATGCGGTAGCCACCGGGCTGATTCTGGCCTATCAACGGGAGAATCACGGATGAATTTCACCCATGACACCCCCGCAATAGTAATCAGTCTGACCACACCGACACCCGAAGCCGTCTGGCATCAGGTGCTGCTAGGTATTGAGGAGGAAGGTATTCCCTGGCGCTGGCAACAAGACGACGACGGCGATGTAGCACAACGCGCCTGGCAGGCCGCAACCCGCTCCCCGCTATTGGTCGGGCTGGCCTGTTCCGGCGACGAAGTGGTCGTGCATTTCCGTAACTTACCGCCCGCCAACCCGCTATTTCGCCAGCGGCGCGGGCAGAACGAGGACCAACTACGGCGGCTTGGCAATAACGCAGCCCGGTTAGTCAAAGGATTACCATTTAAATAACCCCATACAAATCTCAGGGCGTTGTCGGTGCAGGCAGTTTGGACTTGGCCAGCGCACAGCCACCGGAGCGTACACCTGGTGTTGTAAAAGCCAAGGTTCGTGAGGATGGCGAGCACTGCCCTGGTTCAAAATGGCAAACAAGATAGCCCTTACTTGATAACAAGGATAAATGAAACATGAATAACGCATTAGGTTTAGTCGAAACCAAAGGTCTGGTCGCTGCTATCGAAGCGGCTGATGCCATGGTCAAATCCGCCAACGTACAACTGGTGGGCTACGAAAAAATCGGCTCCGGTCTGGTCACCGTAATGGTACGTGGCGATGTCGGCGCAGTAAAAGCCGCTGTTGATGCCGGTTCTGCGGCTGCCAGCGCGGTGGGTGAAGTGAAATCCTGCCATGTGATCCCACGCCCACACAGCGATGTAGAAGCCATTTTACCGACCTCTGCCTAAGGGTAAGAAGAGGAGCACAGCGTGAAAACGTCACTGGGTTTACTTGAAGTTAGCGGTCTAGCGCTGGCGATCAGTGCGGCGGATGCGATGGCAAAATCAGCATCTATCAACCTGATAGGTATAGAAAAAACCAATGGTTCTGGCTGGATGTTAATTCGTCTGACCGGTGATGTGGCCTCGGTGCAGGCGGCAATCAGTACCGGTGCCGCCTTTGCCGAACTGCATCACGGATTGGTGTCGCGCGCGGTTCTGGCCCGTCCGACAAAAGCCCTGTTGGCCTATTGGCTGACAGAGACTGTTGAGGTCACGGCCCCCGAAATCGCTGTGGCGATAGAGCCAGTTGTCGCTACAGCGCCTATTAACGAAGAGACGGAAGCAGCAGAGACTCAGCCCGCTGCGGCTACCGCCACAGATGATGTACCTGAACCTGTCTTTAGTGCTGAAAAAATCAGCACCGAAGAAAGTAGTGTGGAAAGTGAGGCTCTAATCGCTCCCCGGGTGAGCTGTAATCTCTGCCTCGATCCGGCTTGCCGACGCCATAAAGGCGAGCCTCGCTTTCGCTGTATCCACTTGGGTAAACGAGGAAAAGTCTGATGGAAAAAGCGTTACTGGAACCCGTTGTCAATAAGATCCTCGACGAAATGCGTCTTCGTCCGATCCCACTTGGGGTTTCCAACCGACACCTGCATCTTTCGGTGCAGGACTACCAACGGCTGTTCCCGCAGCAGCCGATTACTGAAAAGAAAGCGCTGCTCCAGCCCGGCCAGTACGCCGCCGAACAGACGGTAACGCTGGTCGGGCCGAAAGGCAGCCTGAAAAATGTGCGTATTCTTGGCCCGTTGCGTAGCCACAGCCAGGTGGAGATCTCCCGTACCGATGCACGCACGCTGGGTATCAATGCCCCCCTGCGGATGTCTGGCAATCTGGACGATACCCCTGCCATCACGTTAGTCAGCCCGTTCGCGGAGCTGACGTTACCCCATGGGGTGATTGTGGCACTGCGCCATATTCATATGTCGCCGCTGGATGCCCTTATCTATCGGGTAAAACACGGTGACCGGGTACAAGTTGCCATTCAGGGCAGTGGCCGTCGCCTGATTCTGGATGACGTAGCGATCCGCGTTTCACCCCAAATGAAACTGGAAATGCATATCGATACCGACGAGGCCAATGCGGCGGGTGCCGACGACCCTGCGGCATTTGCCACGATATTAACCTCATCAGGGACAACGCGGCCATGAATCTGACTCAGGCGCAAACCGAACAACTGGTCAGCCAGATTGTCACGCGGTTAGTTGAGCGCGAACGCCGGGTTCACGCCCTGCTACTGCCTCAATTGCGCGCCGGGCTTGATCCATCGGTATTCGTACACCATGCCACGCTGCATCTGATGTTGCCAGACCTGGCATTTATCCACCGGCTGGCACAGTTCGATACCACCTGCCCTGCGGTGGCGGCGCTAAACGAGGCATGGTCGTGGGGCATGAAAGTGCATATCAGCTTACATCGCCAACTACTGGCTGCTCTGCCCTGTGCCGCGCTGCACTCATTGCCGCTCAGTTTCAGCGACAGTCAGGGCGTTGCTATACGGTTGCACGCGGGCAAGGTTCTAAGTTATCGCGATATCGCCACTCTCGACTCCGGCTGGCTACTCATTGCAAGCCACACGCTGGTTACACCGCTGGCGCAGGACACCGTGTCAGCCCGTCACATTCAACTGTTAAGGCAGGAGTAAATCATGCAACTGGCCAGAGTGGTAGGTTCCGTGGTCTCAACGCAAAAATCACCCACGTTGATCGGTAGGAAGCTGCTGCTGGTGCGCCGTGTTGCCGGTGATGGCTCACTGCCACCCGACAGCAAAACGCCGGACGAAGTGGCCGTCGATTCGGTCGGTGCCGGTCAGGGCGATTTGGTCTTGCTGTCAGGCGGTTCCAGTGCCAGACGGGTATTTTCCGAGCCGAATGATGCCATCGATTTGGCGATTGTCGCCATCGTCGATGAATGTTCTTACTGATGATTAATGTTCTTACTGATTGAACGGGGACCTTATGAGCATTTATACCAAAACCGGCGATGCGGGCACCACTGCCCTGTTCACCGGACAACGTGTGAAAAAGAGCCATCCCCGGGTGGAAACTTACGGCACGCTGGATGAACTCAATGCAGCACTGAGCTTGTGTGCCCGCGTGACGCAGGGCGAGGAAAACCGTCAATTACTCGATGCCATACAACATCAGTTGTTTTATTTCAGCGCTGAATTGGCAAGCGAAGGTATCGAAACACCGCCTGCCGGGCGCAAAAGCATTAATGAACCCGAGATCCAAGCGCTGGAGCAAGCCGTAGACCGCTGTATGGCGGGGCTGCCACCGGTACAGGGTTTTATTCTGCCGGGTAGCAGTGAAGCCGGTAGCCGATTGCATTTTGCCCGCACTCTGGCACGGCGCTGTGAACGGCGGCTGATTGAACTGGCTGAACAAGTCCCGGTGCGCCCGGTGTTATTGCAATACCTAAACCGTTTATCGGATTGCCTGTATGCACTGGCTCGTGATGAAGACCAGCGCCAACAGTTACAACACACCACGCAAACCGTGGTGGCCCGTTATCTGGCGGCAACAGCACTCCCTCCAGCCACAAGTCAGCCACAAACAGCGGCCTCTCTGGGATTTTCTGATGTTCATCAGTTAGTTAAATTGGCGGTCGATGCCGCTATGAAATTACAAATTGCCGTGGTCGTGGCACTGACTGACCGCCACGGCAACATGATTATGACCTACCGCATGCCAGACACCTTGCTGGTCAGCAGCGAACTGGCACCGAAAAAAGCCTGGACCGCTGTGGCGATGAAAACGGCAACTCACCAACTTAGCGACGCCGTACAACCGGGGGCCGACCTGTTCCAGCTTGAGGCCAGTACCGGTGGCAAAGTGGTGAGCTTTGGTGGTGGCTACCCGCTATGGCGTAACGGCCAATTGGTGGGGGGCTTAGGCATCAGCGGCGGTAGCGTCGAACAAGATATGCACATAGCAGAAGCGGCCATATCGGCTTTACATCTGAGGAATGAATAATGAATACCAATGACCTTGAATCTCTCATTCGCACTATCCTCATTGAGCAACTGACGCCCACACCCGCGTCTGCCTCCAGCGCCATTTTTGCCAGCGTGGATGAAGCTGTCAATGCCGCTCATAACGCATTTTTGCGTTATCAACAAAGCCCGATGAAAACCCGCAGCGCGATTATCCGCACCCTGCGTGAACAGCTAAAAGCACAGTTGCCTTCACTATCAGAACGCGGTGCCAGTGAAACCGGCATGGGGAATAAAGAAGATAAGTTGCTGAAAAACAAAGCCGCGTTAGAAAACACCCCAGGTATTGAAGATTTGTCCACCACGGCGCTGACCGGCGATGGCGGCATGGTGTTATTCGAATACTCGCCTTTTGGCGTGATAGGTTCCGTTGCCCCTAGCACTAACCCAACTGAAACCATTATTAATAACAGCATCAGTATGTTAGCTGCCGGTAATGCCATCTATTTTAGCCCACACCCAGGCGCTAAATCGGTATCACTGGATTTAATCGCCCAAATTGAAGAGATAATCTTCAACAGTTGCGGCATTCGCAATCTGGTAGTGACAGTGAAAGAGCCAAGCTTTGAAGCCACTCAGCAGATGATGGCGCACGACAAAATCGCCTTGCTGGCTATCACTGGCGGGCCTGCCATTGTGGCGATGGGCATGAAGAGCGGCAAAAAAGTGATTGGGGCGGGGGCCGGTAACCCACCTTGTCTGGTGGATGAAACGGCTGAATTGGTAAAAGCGGCGCAGGATATCGTGGCAGGAGCCTCATTCGATAATAACCTGCCCTGTATCGCTGAAAAGAGCCTGATCGTGGTGGAAAGTGTTGCCGACCGGTTGTTGCAACAGATGCAAGCCTTCGATGCATTACTTATCAGTAATCCGCAAGAGGTCGACAGCCTGCGCAAAGCCTGCCTGACCCCTCAAGGCCACGCCAATAAGAATCTGGTCGGTAAAAGCCCGCTTGAACTGCTGAAAGCGGCGGGTATCGCTTGTCCGGCCAAAGCACCGCGCTTGCTGCTGGTTGAAGTAGCCGGTGACGATCCTCTGGTCACTACCGAACAACTGATGCCGCTGTTACCGGTGGTCCGGGTAAAGGATTTTGATGCCGGCCTGACGCTGGCACTGCAAGTGGAAGGCGGCCTGCACCATACCGCCACCATGCACTCACAAAATGTCTCACGCCTGAATCTGGCCGCCCGACTGTTACAAACCTCTATTTTTGTTAAAAACGGCCCGTCCTATGCCGGGATAGGCGTCGGCGGTGAAGGCTTTACCACCTTTACCATCGCCACCCCGACCGGAGAAGGCACCACCTCGGCTCGCACCTTTGCGCGCCAGCGTCGCTGTGTGCTGACTAACGGTTTTTCCATTCGCTGAGCGAGGACGTATGAAGACTTTTTTCCTGCAAACACGTATTTACAGCGGGGAAGGCAGCCTTAAGGTGCTGCAACGCTTCCATCAGCGCAAAATCTGGATTGTCTGCGATGGCTTTCTGGCCACCTCGCCGTTACTGGATCGCTTAAAACAGTCGCTGGCAGAGGATAACCAAATCAGTCTGTTCAGCGACATTACGCCGGACCCGAACATTAACACCGTGGTTAAGGGCATTGAGCAGATGCATGCCTTGCGACCCGATGTGGTGATTGGTTTTGGTGGTGGCTCCGCGCTAGATGCAGCAAAAGCTATTGTCTGGTTTAGTCGTAAACAGGGGATAGAGATCGAGACCTGTATTGCTATCCCGACCACCAGCGGCACGGGTTCAGAAGTGACCAGTGCCTGTGTAATCAGCGACCCGGAAAAGAGTATTAAATACCCGCTGTTTGACGATGAGATTTACCCGGACATCGCCATTCTGGACCCGGCTCTGGTGGTTACCGTGCCGCCAGTTATCACCGCCAATACCGGGTTGGATGTGTTGACTCACGCACTGGAAGCCTATGTTTCACCACGTGCCAGTGACTTTACTGATGCGCTGGCAGAAAAAGCGGTGCAGTTGGTGTTCCGCCATCTGCCCACCGCTTGCCGCAAAGGCGATTGCCTGATTACCCGAGGCAAGATGCACAATGCTTCCACGCTGGCTGGCATGGCATTCAGCCAGGCTGGTCTGGGCATCAATCATGCTATCGCGCACCAGTTGGGGGGGCAATTTCATATCGCGCACGGTTTGGCGAATGCCTTGCTATTGGTGCCGGTGATTCGCTTTAACGCGCTTGATGCACGGGCATGTAAACGCTATGCGCGATTGGCAAAACTGTGCCATTTCAGTGCGGCAAATAGCGATGAGCGCAGTGCAGTTAACCAATTGGTCCATCAGATTGAACAACTCAAACGTCAATGCGGATTACCTCAGCCGCTGGCCGCGATGAAAATCAATGAAGGCCAGTTAGAGCAACGCATTCCCGACATAATTACCGCCGCACTTGCCGACGTGACACTGCGCACTAACCCGCGTGCGGCTGACGGCAATGATATCCGTGGGATTATCGAGGCGCTTTATGAGTGACCTACACATTGCGGATACCTGCTTGCTACCCGCCTACGGTGAACTGGCTGATTGTGATGCCGTGACTATTCAGCAACGGGTTCAGCACGCTGGCGTGGTCGGTGCCGGAGGTGCTGGTTTCCCAACGGCGGTGAAGCTACAAGCGCAGGCCGAGATTTTTCTGGTCAATGCGGCTGAGTGCGAACCAATGCTGAAAGTGGATCAGCAGTTGATGCCGCGCCAGGCAGCCCGACTGGTGCGCGGTGTGCTGTATGGCATGAGAGCCACCGGCGCGCGGGAAGGCATCATCGCCTTGAAAGCCAAATATAGTGAGGCGATTGCCGCACTAACCCCCTTGCTACCATCACAAATCCGGCTGCACATTCTGCCCGATGTCTATCCCGCCGGTGATGAGGTTATCACTATCTGGCTGGCAACCGGTCGCCGGGTGCCACCTGCGGCGCTGCCGGTCAGCATCGGTGTGGTAGTGAATAATGTGCAAACACTACTCAATGTGGCGCGGGCGGTGGAACAGCAGTGGCCGGTGACTCGCCGCACCCTGACCGTAAATGGTGCGGTGGCGAAACCCTTAACCCTGACGGTACCGCTGGGTACCCCGCTGCGCGAAGTTCTGGCGCTGGCAGGAGGGGCTACCATCAACAATCCGGCCTATATCAATGGCGGGCCGATGATGGGCCATGCCCTGCATGACCTTGACCAACCGGTAACCAAAACTACCGGCGGCCTACTGGTACTGCCCGCTGATCACTTACTGATTACCCGCCGCGCCCGCAGCGACCAGGATGTGTTAGCCATTGCTCGTGCCGTATGTGAGCAGTGCCGCATGTGTACCGAGTTATGCCCGCGCCACTTGATTGGCCATGAGCTACCCCCGCATCTGCTGGTGCGCGCGATAACCTACCAACAAGTTGCCACACCAGACATTTTACTCAGCGCTCTGACCTGCTCGGAATGCGGGCTATGTGAAAGCTACGCCTGCCCGGTAGATATCTCACCGATGCGCATTAACCGCCTGCTGAAAACGCAGTTGCGGGCGCAAGGTGCCCGCTATCAAGGGGCGCTACGTGAGGCCGATCCGATGGCTAATTACCGCATGGTACCGATATCAAGGCTGATTGCCCGTCTGGATCTCACCGACTGGTATCAAGCTGCGCCATTCAGCGAACAAGGCTACCGACCACAACAGGTGGTACTGCCATTGCGCCAGCATATCGGGGCTGCCGCCGAACCCGTGGTCACGGTCGGCGAACGGGTCGATCACGGTCAACTTATTGGCCAAATTCCGAATAACGCGTTAGGCGCACCGGTGCATGCCAGTATCAGCGGCACGGTCACGGCCATCAGCGCAAATGCCATCACCATTAAACGGGCTGACGTTTATTAAAAGGAAGGGCTATGTCACAAGCCATTGGAATTGTTGAATTAAGCAGTATCGCCAAGGGCATGGAGGTCTGCGACTTGATGCTGAAAAGCGCTAACGTCAGCCTATTGGTGAGCAAAACCCTGTGCCCCGGTAAATATCTGTTGATGGTCGGTGGCGATATCGGTGCCGTCACCCAGTCGGTACAAAACGGCGAGCGGCACAGCGGGCATCTGTTGGTCGATAGCATCGTCCTGCCCAACCTTCATCCATCCGTATTACCGGCGATCAGCGGCCTGAATACGGTGGAAAATCGTCAAGCGGCGGGTGTGGTGGAAACCTGGAGTGTGGCGGCCTGTATTACTGCCGCCGACCGTGCGGTTAAAGCGGCCAATGTCACGCTGGTGCGCATCCATATGGCGTTTGGCATCGGCGGCAAATGTTATCAAGTGCTCAGCGGCGATATTGCTGATGTACAAACTGCCGTGGACGTTGCCAGCCAGTGTGCCGGTGAGAAGGGATTATTGGTTTACAGCTCAGTGATCCCACGGCCCCATGAGGCGCTATGGCGTCAGTTAGTTCAGGAGGCATGATGGAAAAGAGCAGCACCCCCGAGCGCGTAATTCAGGAATATGTTCCCGGTAAACAGATAACCCTGGCGCATCTGATAGCCAATCCTAATAAGGCACTTTACAAAAAACTGGGGCTGAATGATGTCAGTAGCGCCATTGGCATTCTGACCATTACCCCTAGCGAAGCCTCGATTATTGCCAGTGATATCGCTACCAAATCCGGTGCGGTTGAGATTGGTTTTATCGACCGTTTCACCGGTGCGGTGGTGTTTACTGGTGATGTGTCAGCGGTGGAATATGCGCTGAAACAGGTGATCCACACCCTCGGCGACATGATGAAATTTACCGCCTGCCCAATGACCCGGACCTGATGCCATGCAACGCATCATGTTGATTGGCCCTAGCCAGTGCGGCAAAACCTCGCTTATCCAGCGTTTGCAGGGTGAGGCGCTTAATTACCAGAAAACCCAAGCCATTATCTGGCAGGACAATGCCATTGATACTCCCGGTGAATACCTGGAAAACCGCTGTTTATACAGTGCGTTACTGGCAAGCGCCTGTGAAGCGGATGTGGTGGGGCTGGTACAAAATGCGGATGCGACCCAAAGCTGGTTTGCCCCGATGTTGGCGCAGGTTTTCAACCAGCCGGTCATTGGCATTATCAGTAAAGCCGACACCGTTAACCACCCAGACCAATTGCGTTGGGCTGCTGACAGCCTCACGCAGGCGGGCGCACAACACCTATTTGTGACCTCGGCGCTGAGCGGTGAGGGATTAACCGACCTTATTACTTATTTGAATCATTCTGGAGAGTCGCATGCCCGGTAAGATTATGGCGATTAACGCCGGCAGTTCTTCGTTGAAGTTTCAGTTGTTTTCCTTACCTGATGAAAAAGTGATCTGTCAGGGATTAATCGAACGTATCGGTATGGATGATGCGATATTTAACCTCCGCGCCACAGATGTGAAATGGCGCGAGATTCTGCCTATCGCCGATTGCCGCCAAGGTGCTGAACACCTACTTCACGCGCTGATTGAACACAATATTATTGATTCGCTGGATGAAATTACCGGTGTCGGCCATCGTGTCGCGCACGGCGGTGAAGCATTCGCCGATTCGGTCGTGATAACCCCCGAGGTGCTGGATAAGATAGAGCAGCTTGGCGCACTGGCCCCCCTGCATAATCCGGTTAATGCGCTCGGTATCCGGGTGTTCCAACATGCCCTGCCCCATGCCAGCGCAGTGGCGGTATTTGATACCGCATTCCACCAAACGCTGAGCCAGACCGCCTATTTGTATCCATTACCGTGGCGTTACTATGAAGAGCTGGGTATTCGCCGTTATGGTTTCCATGGCACCAGTCATAAATATGTCAGTGCCGTTTGCGCCGAACGAATGGGGCGGCCCTTGGAAGAACTGCGCATTGTCTCCTGCCATCTTGGCAACGGCTCCAGCATTTGTGCTATCGGCAACGGCCAGTCGGTGAATACCTCGATGGGCTTCACCCCGCAGGCCGGTATCATGATGGGCACCCGCAGCGGTGATATTGACCCCTCCATCCTACCGTTTATTCAGCAAGCGGAAGGAAAAAGCGCCAGTGAAATCAACCATTTGATTAATAACCAGTCCGGCTTGCTGGGTGTCTCCGGCATCTCACACGATTATCGCGATGTCGAACATGCCGCCGCCAATGGCAACCCGCGCGCTAAAGTGGCGCTCGACCTGTTTGCCGAACGTATCCGCGCGGTGATTGGCAGCTATATCGTGCAACTGGGCGGAATTGATGCACTGATATTTACCGGCGGTATCGGTGAAAATGCCCGCACAGCCCGCCAGCAGATCTGCCGTGGTTTAGCCTTTCTCGGTATCGAGTTGGACGAAGAGAAAAATATCAACAATCAGCCATTTATCCAACATGACTCGGCGCCGGTACAGATTGCTATCGTCAATACCAATGAAGAATTAATGATTGCCCGTGATGTCATTCGCGTGGCCCTGAATCTGCCGGTACAACCGGCCCTCGCCGCACAATGAGAGGCAATATGAAAAGTGGGAAAGTTTGGTTGGTAGGCGCCGGGCCTGGGGATGCCGCGCTGATTACGGTGAAGGGATTACATGTTATTCGTCGCGCTGACGCGTTGGTCTATGACCGTTTGGTGTGTGCTGAGTTACTGGCAGAAGCCCCTGATGGTTGTGAAATGATCAATGTGGGCAAAAACCCCAATCACCATTTGGTGCCACAAACAGAAATCAATCAAATTCTGGTTGATTGCGCCCAACGTGGGCTAAATGTGGTGCGACTCAAAGGTGGTGATCCTTATGTCTTTGGGCGCGGCGGTGAAGAGGCTGAAACACTGGCGTTGGCGGGTATTCCGTTTGAGGTAGTTCCAGGGATAAGCTCCGCCATTGGCGGGTTGGCTTATGCCGGTATTCCGGTAACACATCGTGATTATGCCTCAGGCTTTCATGTGATAACCGGCCATTTGCGCCAAGGCAACGAGCCGCAGGACTGGGCAACATTAGCCAAGCTGGAAGGTACGCTGATTATCCTGATGGGAATGACACAACTGGCAACCATTTGCCAGCAATTAGTCGCCGGGGGGAAAGCCCCCACGACCCCTGCCGCCGTGGTGATGTACGCCAGCCACCAGCAGCAACAAGTTGCCAGCGGCACATTGCTTACATTAGCCGATCAAGTTGCCGCGCAGGGTTTATCGGCACCGGCGCTGATTGTCATTGGCGACGTGGTTCGCCTACGAGATGTGCTCGCCTTCACGCCGGAGCTATTGTCGCTAAACGCCATTCCCTCGCTGATATACCCAAAGTCATTGGCGTTATAGGTAGGCTGCAAGTAAACGCATCCCTATGAGTTTATTCATATAGGGTCAACTACAAGTAAGTGATTCGGGTGCGTGAGTGTAGCGAACAACCCTACAGCATCCAGGACGAAGGGTATGGTACTCTAAACGCACAAGTTATATAGGGGAATAGAGTAGCAATGAGTGAGCATGGTGGGAATGTGCTGGAAATGGCACTGAAAATCGGCACAGATGCAGCCAATATCGTTGACTTCAGTGCCAATATTAATCCGCTGGGCATGCCGGGATCCTTGAAAACGGCGATTATCGAACAATTGGCCCGTGCCGAACACTATCCTGATGTTGAGTATCGCCAATTACACGCAGCGCTGGCCCGCGCTCACCACTGCCTGCCAGAGAATATTATGGCCGGCAATGGTGCCACTGAGCTGATTTACGCAGTGGTGCAACATCTGCAACCCCGCACTGCGGTACTGTTGACTCCGGGCTTTGCTGAGTACCGCCGCGCCCTGCAACGGGTCGGCTGCCAGATTCATGATTATCAGATGAGTGAGTCAGATGGCTATCAGCCCGATGAACGCCTACTGGCGCTATTAGCCCAACAGCGCCCAGACTGCCTATTTCTGGCGACACCCAATAACCCGACCGGCCTGATGCCTGATGCCAAATTGCTGCAAGCCATTGTGCAGTGTTGCCATCAGCACCATATTGCTTTAATTATCGATGAAGCTTTTATCGATTTCTTGCCAGATGCGCCGGGGCTTACCCCTCAATTAGCGGATTTCCCACACTTATACTTGTTACGCTCACTGACCAAGTTCTTTGCCATTCCCGGGTTGCGCCTCGGTTATCTGCTCAGTGGCGACCTGGCGGCGCTGGCGCAAATGAAACAGCAACGCGAGCCTTGGACTATCAATGCTTTTGCCGCACTGGCGGGTGAGATTATTCTCGATGACCAACCTTATATTCAAGCCACACATCAATGGTTGGCGCAGCAGCGACCTTGGTTATATCAGCATTTAGCCGCCCTGCCCGCGTTGCAGGTGTGGCAAGGGTGCGCCAATTACATTTTCCTGCGCTGCCTTAAACCTGAACTTAATCTGCAACACGCGCTATTAAAGCACCATATTCTGATCCGCCATTGTGCTAATTACCCCGGTCTAACCCGCGACCACTATCGTGTAGCCATTAAAAGCGCGGCAGATAACCAACGGCTGATCAATGCCTTACAGCAGGTCTTTGGTCATGGCTGAAGCCCGTTGCCCGGCCTCTTGTGGTGAGCTGATTCAGGGCTGGATACTGGGGGGGGAGAAGCTTATCTCCTGCCCGGTCAACTGGTTTAGTACGGTTTCGGTGACCGATGGCGTACCGGGCAAGAATGAACGCCCACGGATGCGCCAGATGTTGGCGGCGGTACTGGCCTATTTTGGCCAACCGGCACAGATGGCTAATGGCCTGCACATCAGTTTTGATTCCACCATTCCGGTAGCAAAAGGACTTGCCAGCAGTACCGCCGATATCGCCGCCACCGCACTGGCAACCGCCCGCCATCTCGGTGAAACACTCAATGAAGCCGCACTGGCAGCACTGTGTGTCAGGCTGGAACCGACTGACAGCACCCTGTTTCAACAACTGACACTGTTTGACCACCAAACTGCCGCAACACAAATCTCTTATAACTGGCAGCCAGCGGTAGATATTTTGTTACTGGAAAGCCCACAGATTCTCAAAACCGAGGATTACCACCGCCGTGATCGTCAACCGGCGCTGTTAGCCAGTGCCATCTCACTGGAACGGGCATGGCAACTGTTTACCCAAGCCGCCGAGCGCCGCGATTGTTCACTGCTGGGCCAGGCCACCACATTGAGTGCGCAAGCCAGCCAGCGTTTACTGGTAAAACCTGACTTTAGCGCCCTGCTGAGGCTAGTGGAGGAGTTGGATTTATACGGGTTGAACGTAGCCCACAGTGGCAGCGTGGTTGGATTATTGCTTGACCGTCAACGGCATGACGTGGAGCAGGTGTTCTGGCAATTGCAGCAGCGCAATATCAACCGCCACTACCCCCGCCAACACCTGTTAACCATGGTGCCCGGTGGCGTGCGTTAGCCCGTAATTCAGCATCAAGCCATGATAGCGAAAAATTGAGAATCATCTGAACCAGAATATCCATGTAAACCTCACTGTTATTAACCTGCCGCTTACCATTTTTATGTAATTCTGTTTGTCTTGCCCCTCAAAATCATGACTTCAGTCACAAACAGGGAATGCAGCTATTTTATCCATGTAAATAGCATTCATGTATATGGGGGAAACTGCTATCAAGGTATTAGATCCCACCAGCAGGAAATGTAGTGAAGATGTAAAATCTGTTTCCTGTTAAATCTTCATTTTTTTAAAAACATAAATAAAATTCATGTAATACAGCATGCTGATTATTGCACCAATACCTTAAATAACAATTACCTCAACCTACATGAGTTCCGGGAGCCTTAAATGAAAAAATTGAGTGTGAAAACCCTGTTGGCAGCCAGTCTGTTCAGCATGATGGTGTGCTCGGGCAGTGCACTGGCGCAGGAAATCGAAGTGGTTAATATCTCAAAAATCGCCGGTATGCCGTGGTTTAACCGCATGGGCGAAGGTGTGGATCGCGCTGGTAAAGATCTGGCTATCAAAGCCTATCAAATCGGCCCTTCCAGTACCGATGCCCCGCAACAGGTTAAAATTATCGAAGACTTAATCGCGAAAAAAGTCAGTGCTATCAGTATTGTGCCCAACGATGCCGATGTACTGGAACCGGTATTCAAGAAAGCCCGTGAAGCCGGTATTGTAGTGTTAACCAACGAATCTCCAGGGCAACCCAGCGCCAACTGGGATATCGAAATCATCGATAACGCCAAATTTGCCGCAGATAACGTAGAAGAGATGGCAAAAGCCATGGGTGGTAAAGGTGGCTATGTGATTTATGTCGGCAGCCTGACGGTGCCACAGCATAACCTGTGGGCCGATCTGTTTGTTAAATATCAGAAAGAGCACTACCCCGATATGTTTGAGGTGACCAGCCGCATGCCTGTTGCCGAGAGTATTGATGATTCACGCCGTACCACGCTCGATTTAATGAAAGCGCACAGTGACCTGAAAGGTATTGTCGCCTTCGGTTCGCAAGGTCCGATCGGTGCTGGCCGTGCCGTGAAAGAGAAACGTGCGAAAAACAACGTCCATGTGTTCGGTATGATGATCCCTTCACAGGCGGCATCCCTGATTAAAAGCGGTGATATCGCAATGGGCGTGACCTATGACCCAGGTTCTGCCGGTTATGCACTGACCGCAGTGGCGGACAAAGTGCTGAAAGGTGAAAAAATTGAGTCAGGTATGGAAATTCCTGGCGTGGGTAAAGCTGAAGTTGACCAAGATAAGCATCTGATCCAGTTCCACAATGTATTACGGGTAACCAAAGACAACGTGGATTCGCTGTATTGATTCACTAAGTTATTGCGGAGCCGGACGCCCTGTCTGGTTCCGCAATTAATTAATTAAGAATCAAAAGGACACAGGATATATGCAGCCATTTATTACCCTGGAAAATGTTAGTAAGACCTTTTATGGCGTCAAAGCGCTAAATAAAGTGGCTATGACCCTGTTACCCGGTGAAGTACATTGTCTTGCAGGGCAAAACGGGTGTGGCAAATCGACCCTCATCAAGATTATTTCCGGCGTCTATCAGCCCGATGCTGATGCCACGATTACCATTGATGGCAAAACTTACTCAAGCCTGACCCCGATTGAATCCGTTCGCTTAGGGATTCAGGTAATTTATCAGGATTTGTCGTTATTCCCGAACCTGACTGTGGCCGAGAATATCGCCATGAACCATTATCACCATCACCTGTGGGTGGACAAACGCCAGATGCGCGCCACGGCTGAGCAGGTGATCAGCAGCATTGATGCGCATCTCAATCTGGATGAACTGGTTGAGAATTTGCCCATCGCCCAGAAGCAACTGGTGGCTATTTGCCGTGCCTTGGCACAGGATGCCCGGTTGATTGTGATGGATGAGCCTACCGCCTCCCTCACCCGACAAGAAGTTAATGGCTTGCTGCGGGTGGTACATGAACTGAAATCACGCAATATCTGCGTAGTCTTTGTCAGCCACCGATTAAGTGAAGTGTTGGAGATTTCAGACCGCATCACGGTGCTAAAGGATGGTGATTGGGTTGGCACTTACCCGGCCACCGAAGTGGACAACCAGCGGCTGGCGTGGCTGATGACCGGCATGAAATTTGATTTTCAGGTGCTACCGCCCTACAGTGCCGCCCGCCCGCCGGTGCTGGCCGTGGAGGAGCTTTGCCGTAGTAATGAATATCACAACATCTCATTGACGCTGCATCCGGGGGAAATTGTCTCGTTGGTGGGCCTGCTCGGTTCTGGCCGCACTGAACTGTGTCTTAGTTTATTCGGTTTGACCTCACCGGAGTCAGGCACCATCCGAATTAACGATAAACCGATGTATTTCAGCAGTAACCGTGATGCTATTGCGGCGGGGGTCGGTTATGTGTCAGAAGACCGAATGAGCACCGGGCTGATTATGGAACAATCCATTCGTGACAATATCAGTGCCACTGTTCTGCATCGCCTGAAAAACGTGTTCCATCTGATGCGTAGTGAGCGGGTCGATACGCTGGTCGAGGATATGGTGAAACACCTGTCGATCAAAATCGGCAACAGCGACCTTCCGGTCAATACGCTGTCTGGCGGCAATGCGCAGCGCATTGCTATCGCTAAATGGCTGGCAACCGATCCGCAAATTTTGATCCTTGACTCCCCCACTGTAGGTGTGGATATCGCTAACAAAGCCGGTATCTATAATATTATCAATGCATTGGCAGCTCGCGGTATCGCTGTGTTAATGGTCTGCGATGAAATTGATGAAGCTTATTTCAATAGCCACCGTATTTTAGTGATGCGGGCCGGGCGACTGGTACAAGAGTTTTTACCGGGTAACAGTAGCGAAGCAGCCATTGCGGAGGTAGTAAATGGCTAACCCCCATGCAGTTAATAAATCTGCGGTAGGTAAAACAGGTTTATTCAATAAAGAACAACTAAAACGCCATGAAGTGATGCTGGCATTCACTATTTTGCTTATTTCGACTTATCTTGCGTTCACCAGCCCGGATTTTCTGACCCTTGCTAATATTTATGATCTGATAAATAACTACGCCATGTTAACCATTTTGGCCTGTGGCTTATTTATCGTATTGATTTCTGGCGGTATTGATATTTCATTCCCAGCAATGACCATTATTTCGCAATATGTCATGGTGACACTAATTGTGAAGTTTGGTGGTAACTTCCCGGTCGCTTTTGCGCTGGCTGGTGGTATCGGCCTACTTTTGGGCTTGGTTAATGCCCTGCTGGTTAACCGCTTACGCGTACCGTCGATCATTATCACCATTTCCACACTGAATATTTTCTACGGTTTACTGTTGTATCTCAGCCGTGGTGTTTGGCTGTATAGCTACCCTGAATGGTTTGAACACGGGCCAATGCTGTTCGCCTTTACCGCTGCCGATGGTTATGACTACGGCCTGTCGCTCCCTATTCTAACGCTGCTAATTACCATTATTGTTACCGCTCTACTGATGACCCGCACCAGTATTGGCAGGCAAATCTATGCCTTAGGGGGCAATCAGGAAGCGGCGTCACGCATGGGGTTCAGTATTCTCAAACTGCAACTGTTCGTGTATGGCTATATGGGCTTTCTGTCCGGTATCGCCGGCGTAGTACAGTCTTATACCGTATTAACTGTAGCGCCTGATTCATTACTGGGCTATGAGCTTACAGTGCTGGCAGCCGTGGTGCTCGGCGGTACCAGTATTGTGGGTGGCCGTGGAACACTTACCGGTACCTTGCTGGGGGTGATTTTGCTGGCAATATTACAAAATGGTTTGAATTTACTGAGCATTTCGTCGTACTGGCATACCGTGGTTATCGGGCTGGTAATTGTCATCAGTATCAGTGTGACGGCCTGGGGCCAACGCCATAAGGTAGGGATATAACTATGTCGAAAACAACGCAACGTGATCATACCGAACGCTGGCTGGTTGCCCTGCTGGTGCTGGTCGGCGTAGGATTCAGCCTATTTATTCCACAGGTATTTTGGTCGGCGGCTAACTTCCAATCCATCGCCTCGCAAATCCCTGTCGCGGGGGTATTAACTCTGGCCATGGCGATTACTATGCTGACCGGTGGGATTAACTTATCGATTATTGCTACCGCGAATGCCAGCGCCCTGGTGATGGCATGGGTTTGTACCCATCTTGCGCCAACCTTTAGTTCAATGATGTTGATGTTACTGGCGGGTGCCTCGGTGGCATTGGTTGTGGGGCTTATCAACGGGATACTTATCTCGGTGGTACGAGTATCCCCTATTCTGGCCACTCTGGGCATCATGACCTTGCTCAAAGGCGTGAATGTACTTATCTCCAAAGGTTCGGCTATCTCAAACTTCCCGAACTATGTACTGGCACTGGATCGCAGCAACTTTCTCGGTGTGCCAGTGCCACTTTATCTGTTCGTCGCGGTAGCACTGACCATCTGGCTGATTCTGGCTAAAACGCCACTGGGCCGCCAAATCTATTTGTCCGGTTCTAATGAGAAGGCCACCTTCTTCTCTGGGATTAACACGCGCCGCACACTGGTTTGGGTGTATGTAATTTCATCTTTACTGTGTGCGGTAGCGGCCTTATTAATGATGTCGAAACTGAACTCAGCCAAAGCATCCTACGGTGAGTCACTGTTACTTATCACTATTTTGGCAACCGTACTGGGTGGGGTAAATCCCGATGGTGGATTTGGCAAAGTTTTCGGCATTGTACTGGCGCTGTTCCTGCTGCAAATGCTGGAAAGCGGGCTGAATATCATGGGTGTCAGTAGTTATATCACTATGGCGCTGTGGGGCTCGTTACTGCTGGCGTTTATCTTTGTCAAAGGTGCTAAAATCCCAGCGTTTAGTTTCTTGCGGCAGAACAAACCGTCAAGTTAGAGCCATTTTAGCCAAAAAAAAGGCTGGCAATTGATGCCAGCCTTTCTCTTAATAGTGTTAAAACAAGCTATCAAACCTTGGTGAAGTTACTTAACTTCGCCCATCGCTTTCAGTTTTTTCGACAATTCACGACGTTCTTTAGACAGATCGGCATTTTTGATGGTGTAATCATCAACACGATCTTCGTAAGCAGTACGCATGTCCGCGATAATGGCCTGAATTTCTTCAATACTCATCCCCGGCTTGATGTAATCACTCAAGTTATCGAGCAACAGAACGCGTTTTTGGTTATCACGGATTTTCTTTTCGTTATCAACGATTTCACGCTGCAACTTGTTTTTGCGACGAAACATACGCACAAACTCCAAAACGTCCTGGAAAGTCGGCTTAATTGCATTATCCATTTTTACACCTTCACTTAAGTTTTACACAAATTCAATTGCTGGTGACCAGGCTACCTGCACCATACCGCTTTGCCGTACCTGGTGACAAGATTCATTGGCTTATCTTACCTGCTTTACTCGCCAGACAGAAATTTCATCTGCCTTCAGCGGCGAGAGATCACCTGCATAACGTCATATTAATCAGATAGTCGAATTCCTCAAGCTGTTTGGTTAGCTCCATCCTCAGCCAAACATAGCCATAAATCGGCGTTTCTACCTGCTGCTCTTGCGTTACCGCCAGCATCAATGATTTCACTGCGGTCGTAATTTCACTTAATTCGGCGGCAACCTCTCGCTCATGTGCTGGACTGACTCAGGGCGGCTTTCAATTTAGGTTCTAAGCGCGGGCAGTTGACACATGCGCTGACAGGTAAGCGGCGTAGATCTGGCTGATAAGCGGATAATCAATGATGAGACATAAACTGGAAAAGTTATTCCCCGCAATCTGTCGTCATGCGGGGAGAAATGTTTATTTAAAATCAACCGCCATTTGCTGCTGGATAGTTATTCCATGGCTGGACTCCACACAACAGGCAATATAATCCGTGAAGCGTGGTGATCTTGGCATACCCAAACTGAGCAGGCGTTCATTACTGAACCGCACATTTAACACTGCAAAAGAGCCATATAAACGCATGGCTTTCAACATTAAGCGCTCATTGCAGGGGCCGAAAATGCTTTTTAGTTGGTTACGCATCTGCACCAAAGCACCGTAGTCTACCTGGCAATAATCTGTACCCATCGGTTTTTGCCGCGCGGCCCATGACATCGCTTGATCAATTTCGGCAAAACTGACGCTGTCTTTTTCTCCGGCAGAAATATGATAAATATTTTCGGTCAAGTGGGGATGGAACAAAATACACAGCAGAGCATCCGCACAATAATCGACCGGGATAACGTCGATATAGTCATCCAATGAACACATAAACTTACGTAGCATTAATGCCATGCGAAATACCCAGAAAATACTGCTAGAGGGCTGACACCCCAAACGGGTATGCCCAACGACAATCGATGGCCGGGCTAATACCAGCGGTAAATTCGGGCATTGCTCTGCCAGCAATCGTTCAATAGCTGATTTGGACTTGGTATATTCCACTAAATGCGCATCATCTTGCGCTGATAATACTTGCTCGCTAACCACCGTTCCGGCATCTGGTGTGCACGACATGGCGGTACCCACGTGGATAAAGCGCTGTAATCCCACTACATTTGCCATTCTTTTGCCAAACGCCAGAGTGCCGTCTACATTTACTTTCCAGATTAAGGGATTATTACCAAATGACGCGACAGCAGCACAGTTAATAACATGGGTCACATCATCGATACGTGGGTCATTAATAAAGCTATCCGGCTCTGCCAAATCGCCTAATAAAATATGGTTGATATTTATTTTATTCAGCCGCTGACTGGGGAGATAAAATTTCGCCAGATTTTCACGGATGCGGTTTAGCCCCTGCTCCGGCGTAGTCGCCCGTACTAATAATAAATAATTAAAATCGGCGTCTGCCAACAATAACTTTTCAAGCACTGCCCCGCCCAGAAACCCTGTTGCGCCGGTTAGCAGAAGTTTTTTCACCATGATTCCTACCGTGTCATTTAGTAGGCGAATTGTATGAATAGCTGAGTAAACGGTAGGTAAATACTAATTAGATCGGCATGTTTCTGGCAAAACATAAGTATGTCGAAATAAATCCTGACGTCTCGGCGCACTTGAAATGATATTCTAACACTAACGTTATTGGTCACTGCGGCTTACCACCAAAACGGTGGCCCATCACTAAAGAATGACCATAGTAAAAAGGGTTAAACCGAATAATGTCAGATAAAAATAAGCAACCTACTTTCTACATTCACGATTACGAGACCTTTGGTCAGCGTCCGGCATTGGACCGGCCGGCCCAGTTTGCCGGGGTGCGCACCGATTTAGATTTCAATATTATCGAAGAGCCATTGGTCATTTACTGTGCTCCCGCCGATGACTATCTGCCACAGCCAGAGGCTGTGATGATAACCGGTATCACGCCACAGCATGCCTTAGCCAATGGCGTGAATGAGGCAGAATTTGCCCGCCAAATCCATCAGGCTTTCAATGTGCCGGGCACCTGTATCCTCGGTTACAACAATATTCGTTTTGATGATGAAGTCAGTCGCAATATTTTCTACCGCAATTTTTACGATCCCTATGCCTATAGCTGGCAAGGAGGGAATTCCCGCTGGGATCTGTTAGATGTGATGCGAGCTTGTTACGCCCTGCGCCCGGAAGGTATCGTCTGGCCGGAAAATGAAGATGGCCTGCCGAGTTTCAAGCTTGAGCATCTGACCAAAGCCAATGGTGTTGAGCATTTGCATGCCCATGATGCGATGTCAGATGTGTATGCCACCATCGCGATGGCGAAATTGGTCAAACAGGCGCAACCCCGCCTATTCGACTATTTATATCAACACCGCAGTAAGCATAAAATAAACGCACTGATTGATATCGCGGAGATGACGCCGTTGGTTCATGTCTCCGGCATGTTTGGCGCGGTGCGGGGCAATACCAGTTGGGTTGCGCCGCTGGCATGGCATCCTGAGAATAAAAATGCGGTGATTATGTGTGACCTGGCCGGTGATATGTCGCCATTGCTGGCGTTGGATAGCGATACACTGCGCGAGCGTCTGTATACCCGCCGCGACAAACTCAATGCACAGGATGCAGCGGTGCCACTGAAACTGGTGCATATCAATAAATGCCCGGTACTGGCTCCGGCTAAAACTTTATTACCGGAAAATGCTGATCGTTTGGGCATTGATCGCCAACGTTGCCTGCAAAATTTACAATTATTGCGGCAAAATCCGCAAGTACGTGAAAAAGTGGTGGCACTGTTCGCCGAAGCCGAACCTTTTGCGGTATCCGATGATGTCGATGCACAACTGTATAATGGCTTCTTCAGCGATGCCGACCGCGCCACCATGAAGATCATTTTACAAACTGAACCGCAAAACCTGCCCGCACTGGATTTGACCTTTCAAGATCCACGGCTGGAAGCGCTATTTTTCCGCTTTCGCGCCCGTAATTACCCCAATACGCTGACTGACAGTGAGCAACAGCGTTGGCTGGAACATCGCCGCGAAGCCCTCAATCCTGAAAGAGTGCAGGACTACGTGCTGCAACTGGAACAATTCTATAACCAGTATGAAGACGATAAAGAGAAGCTGGCACTGCTGAAAGCACTGTTTGAGTATGCCAGAGGCTTGGTGAGCTAGGGTTGTGGCAGCAAATTATCCCATAAAAAACGGAGCCATCAGGCTCCGTTTTAGTCAGCAATTGCGCAATATCAGATGCGACTACTGTGCCAGTTCGCCATTAAATTGAGGCAGAGCCTGACGGAAAGCACGGGTTTTCCAGACCATATAAGCCAGACCAATCGCGCCCCACACCAGCCCCAGTGTCATTGAACTGCTTTCCAGATTCATCCACAGCACCCCCACCGTTCCAGCACCAATCATTGGCAGAATCAGGTAGCTGAAATGATCCTTAAACGTTTTGTTACGGCGTTCACGGATATAGAACTGTGAAATCACTGACAGGTTCACGAAGGTAAAGGCCACCAGCGCACCGAAGTTAATCAATGCGGTCGCCGTCACCAGATCAAAAGAAATAGCTGACAATGCCACGCCACCGACCAACAGTACGTTGATTGCCGGAGTCCGCCATTTCGGGTGCACGTAACCAAATATTTTTTCTGGGAATACCCCATCGCGGCCCATCACATACAGCAGACGCGAAACGCCAGCATGTGCCGCCATCCCTGATGCCAATACCGTGACACAGGAGAAGCACAAGATAACTGACTGGAAGAATTTGCCAGCAACAAACAGCATAATTTCCGGCTGTGACGCATCAGGATCAGTGAAGCGCGAAATATCCGGGAAATAGAGCTGTAAGAAATAAGACACCACAATAAAGATCACGCCGCCAATCAATGCCGTCAAGAAAATCGCTTTCGGGATCACTTTACCGGCATTAGGGGTTTCTTCAGACAATGAACTGATGCCGTCGAAACCCAGGAATGAGAAGCACAGTATCGTGGCCCCGGTTATCATCGGCACCAAATGGGCATTTTCAGAATAGAACGGGCGTGGGCTTACCAATGTGCCCGCACCTTCACCCTGATAAACACCATGAATCAATAGCCCCATAAAGACCACCATGATAGCCACCTGAACCACAACAATAACCGAGTTCAAGTTTGCCACCACGTTGATGCCACGCAGGTTAAACAGCGTCATCAGGCTGACCAGCGCGCCAACAAAAATCCATGATGGCACACCAGGGAAAATCGCTTCGAGGTAAATTTTTGCCAACAGAATATTAATCATCGGCATGAACAGATAGTCCAGCAGTGATGACCAACCCACCATAAAGCCAACATTCGGACTAATGGATTTCTGGGCGTAAGTATACGCCGACCCCGCAGACGGGAAGCGTTTAACCAGTTTGCCATAGCTGATTGCCGTGAACAGCACCGCAATCAACGCAATGGCGTAAGAGGTCGCGACATGACCATCGGTCAAACCGGAAACAATGCCAAAAGTATCGAAAATGGTCATCGGCTGTAAATAAGCCAGACCCATCATCACCACTTGGACCAGTGTTAGTGTTTTTCTGAGTTGGACGCGGTTGTTGGTACCCGTTTGGTTAGTACCGACTGCAACAGTAGCGTTATGCGTCATGATTCAGCCTCCCCATACCTTTAACCCGATTCGCAAGTGTAGCGCACAGGTTAGAGGTGACGGGGAAACTTCGTATCTGCCTGGGATACGTAAGTGGGGAAATAAGAGCGGAGTAACGGGTATTTGCCATACCTGCTGCGCCATAATCGCTGCATGTGCAGCGCATACCGGTGGGCACCGGTGCCAGTGTGAATAATTGCCCCATCTTTCTTTCCTCATAACGGCGATTTCAGTATGTGAATAATCGCTCGCGGACCTGTTTATCTATCCGGATCGTTGTCCGGCCTCTTGATTTGTGAAAACATGAATGCAAAAAAATAACCGACGCGTTTAAACGTCGGTTATTGCATGGCGCGTATTCTGCCCTAAGTTGAGAGCAAAAAACAAGATGTTAAAGCACTTGAAACAATATTCTTATGACAGTTTGATCTATACCCTAAATAATTCGAGTTGTAGGAAGGCGGCAAGCGAGAAAATCCCGATGAGCTTACATGAGTAAGTGATTCGGGTTATTGAGCGTAGCCAACGCACATGCAGCTTGAAGTATAACGGGTATAAACGGTTATTCCCGCGTGCTATCAGTGCTGAGCGGCCATTTCTACCCGCTCAATTGCCGCCCACAGTTTGTCTGAATTCAATGCAATAGGCAGATAATGAATTGATTCACTCGGCTTCAGAATTCGACCAATCACCCGCTCAATAGCATCGCGGTCATTAATATCAACATCCAGCGCCGCTAAATGGGTTGGCAAGCCCAACTTTTTAAACGCCACAATCAATGACTGTAATGCCTCATCCTGCTCCAGCAGGGCTGTCTGGACCAAAATCCCATAGGCCACTTTGGTGCCATGCAGAAAATGCTCAGTTTGGGGTAACAGAGTCAGGCCATTGTGCACTGCATGTGCCGCCGCCACCCGGGTATAACGCTCCCCCAACCCACCAACCATGCCGCCCCCGGCAATAATCGCATCCACCACATCCAGAAAGTCCTGTGTCAGTTCAGCTTGCTTAACCGCCCGTAACGCGGCTTCACTTTGCTTTAGCAGCACATTACGAATATCCAACGCAGCCTGTAATCCGAGGCGAACGGTGAGAGATAACGTTTCCGGCTGTGGGCTAAGTACCACGGCTTCGTACCATTTTGCCAAGGTATCGCCAATACCTGCCAGCAGATATTCCACCGGTGCTTGCAAAATGATGCGCGGTTCAACTAAGACTAAGTGATTAGCATCTTTGAAAATTTCAAAATTCAGTGCCTGCCCAGCGTCGCTATACCAGACGGAGAGTGGCGTCCAAGCGGCGCAGGTTGCAGCGATAGTCGGGATAGCGACCAGTGGCAACCCCAACTTACGTGCCACCACTTTCGCGGTATCCAATACTGCCCCACCGCCGATACCGATCACCACCAGGCGGTCATTGCCCGCCGTTTTCACCAAATCCGCAACAGTAGACTCACTGCAATGGGTTGAAAACGCAGCACGCACCGCTTGCGGCCCGTGGAACGCGGCGGGCAAGTAATCACTGGCTGCCGCCAAAGCACGCTCACCAAAGATCCACAGTGCCTTATCCAGGGCCGCCGGAGGGTAGAACTCACTCAGTTTGTCGATAGCACCCGGAAAAGAAAAATAGTTGGCCGGACCTACCTGTACCCGGATTGCATTCGTGCTCATCGCGCGTTCCTTTTAAATTACGTTCTTATCGCTGTTTTTCTCATCTTAAGGGGTAAGCCAGCAATGTTTAATAATTTTTTGATATACCTTAACTACTTTAGTTTGTTGCGAATAATAGAAACTGTGTTAAAAAAGAAAGCTATCAGCAGCATTATTGACTGCCTGTTTCTCCGGTTGATTGACCTGAGAAAAATCGTAAGCCTATTTCTGAATAGCAAAAAGGGGTAGGTCGCCAAAATACTTTATAGGGCAGTCACAGAAATTTATGTCCAGCATCAGCTCCTCCCGCCTTGAGATGCGCAATATCTCTATTTCGTTTTCTGGATTCCATGCACTACAACAAGTTGATTTTACACTGGAAGGTGGTTCCACCCATGCACTGGTCGGTGCTAATGGTGCAGGAAAATCAACCTTGATGGCTATTCTTTCCGGCGCTCACAGTCACTATCGTGGTGAGATCTATATTGATGGCCAACAGATAGATATTCATTCCCCCCGACAAGCCAAACAACAGGGTATCCATGTGGTTCAGCAAGAGGTTGATGTCGCGCTGATCCCCACCCTGTCTGTGGCGGAAAATATTATGCTGGATACACTGGCGGAGCAGGGACATCTGTTTAACTGGCCGCAGCTTTACCGTCAGGCAGAAGCGCTACTCGGGCAACTTGATGTTAAATTAAATGTGCGTCAACGTCTGGAATCCTGCACGCTGGCAGAGAAACAACAGGTGTTATTAGCCCGCGCCCTTTCCCACCAATGCCGTTTCCTGATTTTAGATGAACCCACCGCACCACTGGATCAAGAAGAGAGCGCGCGCTTGTTCCGCGTAGTCCGCCGTTTGCAATCGGAAGGCATGGCAATCGTTTTCATTTCACATCGCATCCATGAATTACGCGAAATTTGCGATCAATTAACGGTGTTACGTGATGGGCGGCGTGTCAGCCATGATGCCATGGGTGAGCTAAGCGGCGAGCAGATTGTGGAAAAAATGCTTGGCCATACGCTGGATGATATTTTTCCCCCTCGGCGAGCGGCGGTCAGCCGTAAAACACTGCTGGCTGTACGCGGTTTACATGATCAACACAAATTGCGCGATATTTCCCTGACACTGCATGAAGGGGAGATTCTGGGTATTGCCGGGTTAGCCGGTGCGGGGAAAACCGAACTGTGCAAAGCGTTGTTTGGCGCAACACCCAGCCGTGTCGACAGTGGCGAATTACAAGGTAAAACCTGGAAGCCACGCTCGCCCGCCCAATCTGTCGCACAAGGATTGGCATTGGTACCGGAAGAGCGGCGCAAAGAAGGTATTTTTATCCACGAAGGGATTGCGATGAATCTCAGTGTGGCCGCCGATGACAGTTTTTCCCGCTGGAGTATTTTTAGCCGCCGTCAGGAGCTAAATTGGGCCAAAGAGTTAATTCAGCGTCTTGGGATACGTGCCTCTTCGCCGCAACAGAAACTCGCGCGCCTATCGGGAGGCAATCAGCAGAAAGTGGCAATCGGCAAGTGGTTGCGCGGTGATGCGCAGGTACTGATTTTTGATGAACCGACTAAAGGTGTCGACATCAAAGCCAAGCAAGACCTGTTCACTCTGATTGACGCTTTAGCACAGAGTGGGAAAGGCATTATTTATGCATCCGGTGAATTCTCAGAATTGGTCGGTTTATGCTCTCGCATCTGTGTGTTGTGGGATGGGCGTATTGTCGCCGAACTGAACGCCGCCGATGTTGATGAAGAGACATTATTACTATTCTCTACTGGAGGAACCCCTCAGTGAACAAAGAAATCCCCCTAGCCGACGCACAACCATGGCGTCATCAGCTCTTTGATTTTCTCTACAAATGGGGGATGTTACTCACCGTTGTGGCGCTAATCGCGTTATTTGGCTTGGCATCGGATAACTTCCTCGATCCAAACAATATTATCAATATTTTGCGCTCCATCGCCATCGTGACGGTGATTGCCATTGGAGTGTCGATTTCGCTGTCGATTGGTGGTTTTGATCTGTCGGTGGGTTCCACCGCTTCGTTGGCCAATGCCATCGTGGTATCGCTATTTGTCTGGTACGGTTTTGGTACCACTGGCGCCATTATTCTAACGCTACTGATTTGTACCTTGGTCGGCCTGTTTAACGCGTTTCTGATCGTGGTACTGAAGATCCCTGACATGCTGGCCACCCTTGCCAGTCTATTTGTGATTCAGGGCGTGGCGATGACCTACAGTTATGGCGGGTCTATCACGCAAAATATGTTGCTACCCAGCGGCGATATGGCGGAAGGCGTCATTCCTGAGATGTTTTCAGCGCTGGGCCAAGTGCCGGTAATTGTGCTGATTATGCTGGCGGTGACAATTGTAGTGCAGTTGTATCTGTCGCTAACCAAACATGGCCGGCGCATGTATGCAATTGGGGGTAATCCAGAAGCGGCTCGATTGGCGGGTATCCGTACCGTGCGTTATCGGGTGCTGGCCTATGTGCTCTCTTCCCTGTTAGCGGCACTGGGTGGCATTCTGCTGGCATCACGTATTGGCTCGTCGCAGGTGAACGCCGGGGGGAGCTACCTAATGGATGCCGTGGCAGCAGCGTATATCGGTTTCTCTTTGGCCGGTTCTGGCAAGCCTAATGCTTTCGGCACCTTAATTGGCGCGGTGATCTTGGGTGTATTACAAAACGGCCTGGTGATGCTGTCAGTACCTTATTATGCCATGGATATCATCAAAGGACTGGTATTAGCGATGGCGCTGGCGCTGACCTATATCCATCAAAAGCGGTGATAGGGCATTGATTCTTATGTTGTAATGCTTTCAATATCCATTCAAGGCATAGCGAGCGAAAGTAGTTTGGGTGCGGCCAGCGCGCAAAAACCGGAGCGTACACGTAGTACGTGAGGATTTCGAGCACTGCCCAAGCCCAAAATACAAACGCTCAGTAGCCGATAAGATAATTAATTCAAAGGCATTCGATTTGGGTCTGGATATTGATACTCAAACCCCAGCTCGCTACAAATTTTGCTGCCATCAATCTCACGTGGTGCTTCCTCAATATCCTCGGGAGCAAACTCCGGTGGCGTCAATTGTAATGCTCGCGCGCACTCAGGATAGAAATCACGCTTGGCGGGATGGTGTGGCGCACACAAATTATAAATATGGCCGCCCCTTGGCAGCTTAAGCAACAACTCGATGGCTGAAATAACATCTTCCTGATGCACCAGGTTAACCCCCAGTGAGCCGCCTTGCACACCGCATTTCCCTGCCAGAAAACGGCCAGGATGGCGATCGGTGCCCACTAGCCCGGCAAGGCGCAAGATATCCACCGAAGTATTGGGTAACTTATGCAACCAAAGCTCTAGCTCCATCAGTGTTTTACCGGCAGTGGTCACCGGTTGAAGCGGTGAACTCTCTTTGATTCGGCCACGGGTTTCGCCATACACCGAGGTAGAACTGGTAAAAATAATGCGCGGCATACCGAAAGCCAATGCGCTGTCGACCACCATCTGTACCGCCTGAAGATATTGTTCCCCACGTTCGGCGGTGCGGCTGGCAGGTAAGGTAATGACCAAAGCATCAGCGGTCATCAGTTGCTCCAGATCGTCTGGAGAGCAAATCAGTTCCGGTGTCAGTTGCAATTGAAAACAATCAACTCCGCTCATTCTGGCGGCATCGACACCATCTGGCGTAGTCTTACTGCCAACCACTTGTATTCCACGACGGATTAATGATTGCGCCAATGGCATCCCCAGCCAGCCCAACCCAATAATGGCTACTTTCTTCATTTCAATTGCTCTCCACGGATTCATACCGATAACCTATACCCTAAATAATTCGAGTTGCAGGAAGGCGGCTAATGCACATGCAGCTTGAAGTATGACGGGTGTATACCGATAACACACGTAATACGCATAAGTTACGCCAACTACTGTTACCTAACAATTACTCTCTATTATGGGCCTCTTTCTATAAATCGGTATAATGACGCTGGGTAAATATTTCATGCTTATACTGACATAAAACAAAGTGATAATGACTAAGTAGAAAACCATTACTGGTTGATAAGCCGCACCCTTCCAGGGTGAAATAAATGCATCAGGCGAAAAAAAGGTTGCGCGCTACCGAGCAGATGGTTTAGGTTGATTGACAGAAGTTATGCCACGTCATGGCTATATGGATACATCAAGGCTATTTTGATTTGCTCAAAACCGCCCAAACAGAGAAATTATTATGAACTGCGTTCAATTTAATCACCATCATCACCATCATCCTGACTAGTCTTGCAGGCCGATGTGTGCTGGAAGACGGTTAACGAATCTTCCAGGTGGCGGTAGAACGCAATAGAGAAAGCCCTCGGAAGATAATCTTCCGAGGGCTTTTTTGTTGCTCATCATTTTATATGATTAATTAATAGATTGAGGATTTACCATGCTGGATAAAACACGTTTACGCATTGCAATGCAGAAATCAGGCCGCCTGAGTGATGATTGCCATGAATTGTTATCGCGCTGCGGGATTAAAATCAATTTGCAACAACAGCGCCTGATCGCTTTTGCAGAAAATATGCCAATCGATATCCTGCGAGTACGTGATGACGATATCCCAGGACTGGTGATGGATGGGGTGGTTGATCTGGGGATTATTGGCGAAAACGTGCTGGAAGAAGAGTTACTGAGCCGCCGTGCTCAAGGCGAAGATCCCCGTTACTTCACCTTACGCCGCCTGGATTTCGGTGGCTGTCGCCTGTCACTGGCAGCCTCACTGGATACCGAGTATACCGGCCCGCAATGCCTGCAAAATAAGCGCATCGCCACCTCTTACCCACACATTTTAAAGCAATACCTTGATAAACAAGGGGTTACCTTTAAATCTTGTTTACTGAACGGTTCTGTTGAAGTGGCTCCCCGTGCCGGTTTGGCGGATGTTATCTGTGATTTGGTGTCAACCGGTGCCACCCTGGAAGCCAACGGCCTGCGCGAAGTTGAAGTCATTTACCGCTCCAAAGCGTGCCTGATTCAGCGTGATGGCGAAATGCCAGCCGATAAGCAACAACTGATTGATCGCCTGATGACCCGAATTCAGGGCGTTATTCAAGCACGTGAATCCAAATACATCATGATGCATGCACCCAGTGAACGTTTGGACGAAATCATTACTCTGCTGCCAGGTGCCGAGCGCCCTACTATTCTGCCATTGGCCGGTGATAAGAGCCGTGTCGCCATGCACATGGTCAGTAGCGAGACGCTGTTCTGGGAAACCATGGAAAAGCTGAAAGCGTTAGGTGCCAGCTCCATTCTGGTATTACCGATTGAAAAAATGATGGAGTAACTGATGCAGCCGACGAATTTCAATACCCTAATCGACTGGCAGCAATGCAGCGAAGAGCAGAAAAAATCGCTGTTGAGCCGCCCGGCTATTAATGCTTCTGAGCGAATCACCGCAACCGTCAGTGAAATCCTTGACCGTGTGAAAGCCGAAGGCGACAGCGCCTTGCGTGATTTCAGCCAACGCTTTGATACGGTGCAGGTTACCAATATCCGCATCAGTAGCGATGAGATAACTGCCGCCGTCGGGCGCTTGAATGACGACATTAAACAAGCCATGGCGAAAGCAGTATGTAATATTGAAATCTTCCACAACGCGCAGAAAATGCCCGTGGTGGATGTTGAAACGCAACCGGGCGTACGCTGCCAGCAAATCACCCGTCCGATTGCCTCCGTCGGCTTGTATATTCCCGGTGGTTCCGCCCCGCTGCTGTCTACCGTACTCATGCTCGGTACCCCAGCACGCATTGCCGGTTGCCAGCGGGTCATTTTATGTTCCCCGCCGCCGATTGCCGATGAAATACTGTATGCCGCGCAACTGTGTGGGATTAATGAAGTGTTCCAGATTGGTGGAGCACAAGCGATTGCTGCCATGGCATTCGGTAGCGAATCAATACCGAAAGTGAACAAGATTTTTGGCCCCGGCAACGCGTATGTCACTGAAGCGAAGCGTCAGGTAAGCCAACGTTTGGATGGTGCTGCAATTGACATGCCAGCTGGCCCGTCAGAAGTGTTGGTTATTGCCGACAGTGGTGCTACACCGGCGTTTATTGCCTCTGATTTGCTGTCTCAAGCGGAGCACGGGCCGGATTCACAAGTGGTATTACTGACCCCGGATGCCGCCATTGCCCAAGCAGTCGCTGTTGAGGTAGAGCAGCAACTTAAATTGTTATCGCGCGCTGATATCGCTCGTCAGGCATTGGAAAGCAGCCGTTTGATCGTCACCAAAGATTTGCAACAATGTATTGATATCAGTAACCAATACGGCCCAGAACACTTAATTTTGCAAATCCGTCAGCCGGAAGACATTATCGATCAGATTAATAATGCCGGTTCAGTCTTTATGGGTGACTGGTCGCCGGAATCTGCGGGTGATTATGCCTCCGGTACCAACCACGTGTTACCGACTTATGGTTATACCTCAACTTATTCCAGTTTGGGTCTGGCCGATTTTGTTAAGCGAATGACAGTACAGCAATTAACACCACAGGGCTTGCTGGGTCTGGCTTCGACTATCGAAATTTTAGCGCAAGCCGAACAACTCACCGCCCACAAAAACGCCGTTACCCTACGTGTTGCGGCCCTGACAGCCGCCCAAAAGGAGCAAGCATGAGCCAATCTACCAACGTCACCGATTTGGCCCGTGCCAATGTCCGTGCCCTGACCCCTTATATGTCTGCCCGCCGTTTGGGCGGTAATGGCGATGTTTGGCTTAATGCCAACGAATACCCGCTAGCGACCGAATACCAACTTACGGTACAAAACTTCAATCGCTATCCAGAATGTCAGCCGAAACAGGTGATTGAGCGTTATGCCGCCTATGCCGGTTTAGCAACTGATCAAGTGTTAGTCAGCCGTGGTGCCGATGAAGGTATTGAGCTGCTAATTCGTGCATTCTGTGAACCGGATGAAGATGCGATACTCTTCTGCCCGCCAACCTATGGTATGTATGCCGTCAGCGCCGAAACCTTTGGTGTGGAACTGCGTACCGTGCAAACCACCGCGGACTGGCAGTTAGATCTACCGGCAATTAAAGAAAACCTGGATCGGGTGAAATTGATCTATGTTTGCAGCCCAAATAACCCAACTGGCAATTTAATCAACCCAGCCTCTCTGCGTGAAGTGCTGGAACTGGCGCAAGGTCGCGCTATCGTGGCTATCGATGAAGCCTATATCGAGTTCTGCCCACAGGCCTCGGTAAGCGGTTGGCTAAAAGATTATCCGAATTTAGTCATTTTGCGCACCTTATCGAAAGCTTTTGCATTGGCCGGTTTACGTTGTGGCTTTACCTTGGCCAACAGCGATATCATCCAATTGTTGCTGAAAGTGATCGCGCCCTATCCGTTGTCTACACCGGTGGCCGATATTGCTGCACAAGCGCTCAGCCCACAAGGTCTTGAGCAAATGCGCCAGCGGGTAAACGAAGTACGAACTAACCGCGCATGGTTACAAAGCGCGCTGCAAGACTGTGCCTGTGTTGAGCAGGTATTTACCAGTGAAAGTAACTATTTACTGGCCCGTTTTACCGCCGCCAGCAATGTATTCAAAACACTGTGGGACCAAGGCATCATCCTGCGTGACCAAAATAAGCAACCTGGGTTATCCAACTGCCTGCGCATTACGGTAGGCACCCGTCAGGAGTGTGAGCGAGTGATTGCCGCCCTTGCTCCCCTGCCTGGTATCAATAGCCCCAATAGCACTAATACCTCCAGCCTGCGTAAGGAAACGATATGAGCCAGAAATTTCTTTTTATTGACAGAGACGGCACCCTGATTGCTGAGCCACCGGAAGACTTTCAGGTTGACCGGCTGGACAAACTGGCGCTGGAGCCAGAAGTGATCCCGGCCTTGCTGGCACTGCAAAAAGCGGATTATCGTTTGGTGATGATAACCAATCAAGATGGCTTGGGTACCCACAGTTTCCCACAGGAAACGTTTGATCCTCCCCATAACCTGATGATGCAAATATTTAGCTCTCAGGGCGTCAATTTCGAGCAAGTGCTAATTTGCCCGCACCTACCTGCGGATAATTGTACTTGCCGTAAGCCGAAAACCGAGTTGGTAGAAAGTTATCTGGCTGAAGGCGTAATGAATAGTGCTAATAGCTATGTTATCGGCGACCGAGAAACTGACCTGCAATTGGCTCACAATATGGGCATCAGCGGCTTGCGTTATCAGCGTGATGGTTTGAACTGGTCGCAGATTGCCAAGCAGCTAACCCAACGAGACCGTCATGCCTATGTTAACCGTGTCACCAAAGAGACGGCAATTGATGTAAATGTGTGGCTCGATCGTGAAGGGGGCAGCAAGATCAAAACTGGCGTGGGCTTCTTCGACCATATGCTGGATCAAATCGCCACTCACGGCGGTTTCCGTATGGATATTCAGGTCAGCGGTGACCTCTACATTGATGACCACCACACCGTAGAAGATACGGCACTGGCACTGGGCGAAGCGATTAACAACGCGCTCGGTGACAAACGCGGTATTGGCCGTTTTGGTTTTGTCTTGCCAATGGACGAGTGTCTGGCGCGCTGCGCGCTAGATATTTCCGGCCGCCCGCATCTGGAATACAAAGCGGAATTTAACTACCAGCGCGTGGGTGACCTGAGCACTGAGATGGTTGAGCACTTCTTCCGCTCCCTCTCTTATGCCATGGCCTGTACCCTGCACTTGAAAACCAAAGGCCGTAACGATCACCACCGGGTCGAGAGCCTGTTTAAAGTGTTTGGTCGTACTTTACGTCAGGCGATCCGCGTTGAGGGCAATACCCTGCCAAGTTCCAAAGGAGTGCTGTAATGAATGTGGTGATTCTGGATACAGGGTGCGCCAACCTCTCCTCTGTCACCTATGCGGTGCAACGTTTGGGTTATGCACCCGTTATCAGCCGTGACCCTGAGATTGTACTGCGTGCAGATAAGCTTTTCCTGCCAGGTGTCGGTACTGCCCATGCAGCAATGGATCAGTTAAAAGAACGCGAACTTATCGAACTGATTAAGAGCTGTACTCAGCCGGTATTGGGTATCTGCCTGGGAATGCAGTTGCTGGCGACCAGCAGCGAGGAGAGTGGTGGCATTGAAACTCTCGGTATTATTGATACGCCGGTAAAACAGATGATGGATTTTGGTTTACCGCTGCCGCACATGGGCTGGAATCAAATTACCCCACAAGCGGGTAATCATCTGTTTCGTGGGATCCCGGATGGGACCTATTTCTACTTTGTGCACGGATATGCAATGCCAATATGCCCAGATACCATCGCCCAGGCCAATTACGGCGAGCCGTTTACCGCCGCAGTAGAAAAAGACAACTTCTTTGGCGTGCAGTTTCATCCGGAACGCTCCGGTGCGGCTGGAGCCCAATTGCTGAAAAACTTTCTGGAGATGTGAGCACCATGATTATTCCTGCGTTGGATTTGATCGAAGGCAAGGTGGTGCGTTTGCATCAGGGCGATTACGGCCAGCAGCGTGATTACGGTAATCACCCACTGCCTCGCTTACAGGATTATCAGCAGCAAGGCGCTCAGGTGTTACATCTGGTCGATCTTACCGGGGCCAAAGATCCGGCAGCCCGTCAGATCCCCTTGCTGCGCGAGTTACTGGCTGGTGTGGATGTCCCGGTGCAGGTGGGCGGCGGTATCCGTAACGAACAAGATGTGGTCGCACTGCTGGAAGCCGGTGCAACACGGGTTGTTGTGGGTTCGACAACCGTTAAGCAGCCAGAAGTGGTGCAACAGTGGTTTGAGCGCTATGGCGCTGAAGCCATTGTATTAGCGCTGGATGTCCGAATTAATGAGGCGGGCCGCAAACAGGTGGCTATCAGCGGTTGGCAGGAAAACTCAGATGCTACGCTGGAACAAATCGTCGAGCAATACCTGCCGTTTGGCCTAAAACATGTGTTGTGTACTGACATTTCCCGCGATGGCACCCTGAGTGGTTCCAATGTAGAACTGTATCAGGAAGTGTGCCAGCGCTACCCACAAGTGGCATTCCAGGCTTCCGGTGGTATCGGTTGTCTGGATGATATTGCCCGCCTGCGTGGCAGTGGTGTGCAAGGTGTGATTGTGGGCCGCGCGCTATTGGACGGCAAGTTTAACGTGAAGGAGGCGATCGCATGCTGGCAAAACGTATAATCCCTTGTCTGGATGTGAAAGACGGCCAAGTGGTCAAAGGCGTCCAGTTCCGTAATCACGAAATCATCGGCGACATCGTGCCACTGGCGCAGCGTTATGCACAAGAAGGTGCCGACGAGCTGGTGTTTTACGATATTACTGCGTCATCTGACGGCCGTGTGGTCGATAAAAGCTGGGTATCGCGGGTCGCAGAAGTGATTGATATTCCTTTCTGCGTGGCAGGTGGGATTAAAAGCGTTGAAGATGCCGGTCAAATCCTGACCTTCGGTGCCGATAAAATCTCTATCAACTCACCGGCGCTGGCAGATCCGACCTTAATTACCCGTTTGGCCGACCGCTATGGCGTACAATGCATTGTCGTCGGTATTGATACTTGGTATGACGCGGAAAGTGACAGTTATCAGGTTTATCAATTCACTGGCGATGAAAAACGGACCAAAGCCACCACCTGGCAGACCGAGGATTGGATCAAAGAGGTCCAGTTACGTGGAGCCGGTGAGATTGTGCTGAATATGATGAACCAAGATGGCGTGCGCAACGGCTACGATTTACGTCAGTTGAAACAGATGCGAGCCATCTGCCATGTTCCGTTGATAGCCTCTGGCGGTGCAGGTACCCCAGAACACTTCCTTGAGGCTTTCCGTGACACAGATGTCGATGGTGCGCTGGCAGCCTCGGTGTTCCATAAACAAATCATTAATATCGGCGAATTGAAAAAGTATTTGTCTGAACAAGGCGTGGAGATAAGAGTGTGTTAAGCGAACAACAAATTGCCCAACTGGATTGGGATAAAGTCGACAATCTGATGCCAGCCATCGTTCAGCATGCCATTTCCGGTGAAGTTCTGATGATGGGGTATATGAATCAGGCCGCACTGACGGTGACACAGCAAACCGGCAAGGTTACCTTTTTCTCTCGCACCAAACAACGTTTGTGGACCAAGGGCGAAAGCTCCGGTAACGTGCTGAATGTAGTGAATATCTATCCTGACTGCGACAATGATACCCTGCTCATTCTGGCTAATCCTGTTGGCCCAACCTGTCATTTAGGCAATAACAGTTGCTTCGCCCCGGCGGCCAGCGATTGGGGCTTCCTGTACCAGTTAGAGCAGTTATTAGCCTCACGTAAATCAGCCGATCCAGCCAGTTCTTACACCGCCAAGCTGTATGCCAGCGGCACTAAGCGTATCGCACAAAAAGTGGGGGAAGAAGGGGTAGAAACCGCCCTCGCCGCAACAGTGAATGACCGTGAAGAGTTGACCAACGAAGCATCGGATTTGATCTATCACCTACTGGTGTTGTTGCAAGACCAAGATTTGAATCTGAGTAAAGTGATTGGCCGTCTGCGCGAACGCCACGAGAAGTAATTTTCGAGTTAGCTTTCTTATCAGCAAAAAAACGCCCTCGACTCAGCATCGAGGGCGTTTTTATTAAGGCAAATATCAAATACTGAAGTTTTGGTTGCCCGCAGTAAGACAGGAGAAACACTCAGATCGTAAAGACGCCATTAATCCATCCCAGGAGGCTCGAGCCGCACCGTCCTGGCGCGGACGCTTTACTCTTCTGAGCATTCCACCTGTTTTAAGTCATCGAATCCTCTTTGCCAAAAAAATTAAGACAAAGCGTAATCCGTTAAAAGGATTACTCCATCCACTCGGTATGGAACACACCTTCTTTATCAGTACGCTTATAGGTATGCGCACCGAAATAGTCGCGCTGTGCCTGAATCAAGTTGGCTGGCAGTACAGCTGAACGGTAGCTATCGTAATAATTAATCGCCGCAGAGAATGTTGGTGTTGGGATACCGTTTTGAACTGCATAAGACACTACATCACGCAGTGCTTGCTGGTATTCATCAGCGATCTGCTTGAAGTAAGGTGCCAACAGCAAATTAGCAATATCTGCATTTTCTGCATATGCATCAGTGATTTTTTGCAGGAATTGTGCACGGATAATACAACCCGCACGGAAAATCTTGGCTATCTCACCGTAATGCAAATCCCAGTTATTTTCGTCAGAAGCGGCTTTCAGTTGAGAGAAGCCCTGAGCATAAGAGACGATTTTACCCAGATACAACGCACGACGGATTTTCTCGATAAATTCAGCTTTATCACCGACAAAAGGCTGCACTTTAGGGCCAGTCAGTACTTTAGAGGCAGCTACGCGCTGATCTTTCAGAGAAGACAAATAGCGAGCAAACACAGACTCAGTGATCAGTGTTAATGGCTCACCCAAATCCAGAGAACTTTGGCTGGTCCATTTACCGGTGCCTTTGTTCGCCGCTTCATCCAGAATCACATCGACCAGATATTTACCGGCTTCGTCTTTTTTGGTGAAGATATCTTTGGTGATATCAATCAGGTAGCTGTTCAGCTCTCCCTTGTTCCACTCAGCAAAGGTGCTAGCCAGCTCTTCGTTGCTTAAACCTAAAGACTGTTTCAACAGGGAATAAGCTTCTGCGATCAATTGCATGTCACCGTATTCAATGCCGTTGTGAACCATTTTGACGTAATGGCCGGCACCATCGGCACCGATATACGCCACACAAGCATCACCGTCATCAGCACGGGCAGCAATCTTCTCAAGGATAGGCGCAACCAGTTCGTAGGCTTCTTTCTGGCCACCTGGCATGATAGATGGGCCTTTCAATGCGCCCTCTTCGCCACCGGAAACACCAGTACCGATAAAGTTGAAGCCTTGCGCAGAAAGTTCGCGATTACGGCGGATGGTGTCTTTGTAATAAGTATTACCACCATCAATCAGAATGTCACCTTTATCCAGATGTGGAGTCAGTGAAGCGATAGTCTTATCAGTGGCTTCACCCGCTTTCACCATCAGCAGGATGCGACGCGGTTTTTCCAATGAATCAACAAAATCTTCCACGGTATAACTCGGCACCAGATTTTTACCTGGGTTCTCGGCAACCACTTCGTCGGTTTTGTCTGATGAACGGTTAAAGATAGAAACGGAATAGCCACGACTTTCGATGTTGAGCGCCAGGTTACGGCCCATCACCGCCATACCAACAACGCCAATCTGTTGTTTGGACATTAAAAAACTCCTGTCTGAAGGATGACACCTGTTACCGGCCTTGAGGCCAACAGGTTTTTGATGTGGGAAACATGTTAACTCAGGATTATGTCAGCTGGGTAGTGATTGGTGCGATAGATAGCACAACTGGCCAGTTGCTGTTCGCACACGTTTGCTTTGGTAAAGTGCAAACCGATTTGACTCAATTGACCTGGCTGGTTTATAGACAAAAAAAGCAACCCCATGGATTGCTTTTCATTGCTGCTGAAATTGGCTTATGCCACGAACTCTTTCAACCAGGCTTTAAATTCTGCACCTTGTTTGGGGTGACGCAGGCCGTAGGCGACATAAGCCTGCATATATCCGAGCTTCTCGCCACAATTATAGGATTGGCCGATTAATGCCACACCTTCGACTGGTTTAATCGCAGCCAGAGCATCAATGGCATCGGTCAGTTGGATACGGCCCCAAGCACCAGGCTTGGTTTTTTCCAGCATTGGCCAAATATCCGCAGATAAGACATAACGCCCTACTGCCGACAGATTGGATTTGAGGTCAGCCGGACTTTGCGGTTTCTCAACCATTGCGTTAATTCGGCTACTTTCACCCGGTGCCAGATCCGCTTTTTCACAAGAAATGACCGAATAGTTCGATAACGCCTCAGGTTCGACCGAGTGAACCAACACTTGGCTCGTACCGGTCTCTTCGAAACGTCTAACCAACTGAGCCAAATTATCACGGGTTAAATCCGATTTTGCGTCATCAATCAAGACATCTGGCAACAACACCGCAAATGGTGAGTCACCTACTAGCGGTTTGGCACACAACACCGCATGCCCCAAACCTTCAGGATGCCCTTGACGGATATGCATGATAGTCACACCCGGTGGACAGATAGATTGTACCTCATCCAATAGCTGACGTTTCACACGCGCTTCCAACATGGCTTCCAGCTCATAAGACGTATCGAAATGGTTTTCTACCGCATTTTTCGAAGAATGGGTTATCAGAATGATTTCTTTAATACCAGCAGCAACACATTCGTTGACCACATATTGGATCAATGGTTTATCGACAATAGGCAGCATTTCTTTTGGAATGGCTTTAGTCGCGGGAAGCATTCGCATACCTAAACCGGCAACTGGGATCACTGCTTTCAATTTGGTCATAATTAACCTACTGATTTCTTGAAGCGAATTTAAAATCTATTCCTACTCAGCCGCTAAGCTGAAGTTAGTCAATTTGCTGTTTCAGCCAGGCGGTAAAGCTCTCGCCCTCGGTGTTATGGCGCACGCCATAAGTGACAAAGGCTTTCATATAACCCAATTTGTCCCCGCAGTCGTGCGATTTACCGGTCATATGAAAAGCCTCAACATCCTCTTGCTCCATTAACATCGCAATGGCATCAGTAAGCTGAATTTCATCACCCGCCCCGCGTGGCGTTTTCTTCAGCAGCGGCCAAATGTCTTTTGACAATACATAACGCCCAACCACGGCAAGATTAGAAGGCGCATCAGCAAGTGAGGGCTTCTCTACCACTGCCGTCATTAGGGTACTTTCACCCGGAGACAAAGCCACATGATCACAATCAGCAATACCGTACTTGGAAACATCAGCTTTAGGCACCGGCTCCACCATAATCTGGCTACGCCCGGTCTCTTCAAAGCGCTTAATCATACTGGCAAGATTTTCTTTAGATAAATCTGCTGTTGAATCATCAAGTAAAACGTCTGGCAGCAGCACAATAAATGGGTTATCACCCACCATCGGCTGGGCACATAATACCGCATGCCCCAAGCCCTTGGCATGGCCTTGGCGCACTTGCATGATAGTGACATCCGGCGGGCAGATATTTTTAATCTCTTGCAATAGCTGCCGCTTAACACGTGATTCCAGTGCAGCTTCCAGCTCAAATGATGTATCAAAATGGTTTTCTATCGCATTTTTAGAGGAATGGCTGACCAGCACTATCTCTTTTACTCCGGCGGCCACACATTCATTAACGATATATTGGATCAGAGGCTTATCCACCACCGGCAGCATTTCCTTTGGGATCGCTTTAGTCGCTGGCAGCATTCGGGTACCAAGCCCGGCAACAGGGATCACAGCCTTCAATTTCTTTTCCATCTACCATACCTTTTCTGGAGTGGCCATTAAGCAGGCCTTTGAATAGATACAAATACGATCTGGTAATACGAGCAATATGACCGCGCAAGACTGTATTCCAAATCCTACTTATCCTATATTTATATAT
>NZ_JAZGQE010000150.1:0-11754 GCF_048593885.1 Yersinia sp. 1252 StPb PI
AATATTCTTTCAGCATTACAGCCATGAAGGGATTTTTCTTGTCAGCGCCCTATTTCGCCTAAAAGCATAAGAAGAATTATCGTCAATGTTAGTTAAATGTAAAGTAATAGAGGAAACTTTTCATATTTGTTGTTTTTTAAGTCACTCATGCAAATCAATGATGATTAATTTGCCATTTTATGTCTTCAATTGGATTTTGCTATCGCGATCCTATCAATTGTCCGTTGGCGTGTTTTCTGTCATTCAGTCGAAAAAAAATCTTACAGTGGATAGTAGTGATTAAAATTAACATTACAGATTTATTATCTGGTATATCGCGGGATTTTTTATTTGTATCTGCTGATTACCCCCATTGAATTAGTTGATTGCCCATTGTGGGTGGGGGCGTTTCTTTAGGGAATTGGATGAAAAAATTTGACTTGAGGGGGCGATTGCTTTAACCAATAGAGGGACAGCTTCATTTATGAGACAGACAGACGACATGCGATATATCAGCCTGAACACAACAATTATTACCACCACCGAAACCACTGGTTACGGGGCGGGCTGACGCGTACAGGAAACAACAGAAAAAAGCCCGCACCTAGACAGTGCGGGCTTTTTTTTTCAATCAAATCTTTGCAAAAAAAGTTTGCGATAAAAAAAGCGCGAAAGCGGGAGAGAATCAGAAATGCGAGTGTTGAAATTTGGCGGGACATCAGTAGCAAATGCAGAACGCTTTATGCGTGTTGCCGATATCATCGAAAGTAATGCACGTCAGGGACAAGTGGCTACCGTGTTATCCGCTCCCGCTAAAATTACCACTCATCTGGTTGCGATGATCGACAAAATGGTCGCAGGGCAAGATATCTCGCCGAATATCAGCGATGCGGAGCGGATTTTTTCCGAGCTGTTACGCGGGTTGGCCGACACTCAACCCGGATTTGACTATGAACGCTTGAAAGCGCTGGTGGCGCATGAGTTTGCGCAACTCAAACATGTCCTGCATGGTATCTCATTGCTCGGCCAGTGCCCGGATAGCATCAATGCGTCAATCATTTGCCGTGGCGAAAAACTCTCTATTGCAATCATGGAGGCGCTATTTCAGGCCAAAGGTTATCCGGTTACTGTGATTAATCCGGTCGAGAAGTTGCTGGCGCAAGGCCATTACCTCGAATCCACTGTTGATATCACGGAATCTACCCGCCGTATCGGGTCCAGCAGCATTCCGGCCAACCACATTATCTTGATGGCAGGTTTCACTGCCGGTAACGACAAAGGTGAGTTAGTGGTGCTGGGGCGTAATGGCTCCGACTATTCAGCCGCGGTGCTGGCTGCTTGTTTACGCGCTGATTGTTGTGAGATCTGGACGGATGTTGATGGGGTTTATACCTGTGACCCGCGTACTGTACCCGATGCCCGTTTACTGAAATCGATGTCATACCAAGAGGCGATGGAGCTGTCCTATTTTGGCGCTTCAGTTCTTCACCCCCGCACTATCGCCCCCATTGCCCAGTTCCAGATCCCTTGCCTGATTAAAAACACCTCTAATCCACAGGCACCTGGCACCCTAATTGGCGGGGAAAGCAGTGATGATGGCTTCCCAGTCAAAGGTATCACCAACCTGAATAACATGGCGATGATTAACGTCTCAGGTCCGGGGATGAAAGGCATGGTCGGTATGGCTGCCCGTGTCTTTGCGGTGATGTCACGCAGCGGCATTTCAGTGGTACTTATCACCCAGTCTTCTTCTGAATACAGCATTAGCTTCTGTGTGCCGCAGGGGGAGCTAGAGCGTGCCCGTAGAGCATTGGAAGATGAGTTCTATCTGGAATTGAAAGATGGCCTCTTGGAACCCCTGGATGTGATGGAGCATCTGGCGATTATCTCCGTGGTGGGTGATGGTATGCGCACATTGCGTGGCATCTCCGCTCGCTTCTTCTCGGCGTTGGCGCGTGCCAATATTAATATCATTGCGATTGCGCAAGGCTCGTCTGAGCGCTCTATTTCGGTGGTGGTGAGTAATGATGCGGTTACCACCGGTGTGCGTGTCTGCCATCAAATGCTGTTTAACACTGACCAAGTGATTGAAGTGTTTGTAATAGGTGTTGGCGGTGTCGGTGGGGCATTAATCGAACAAATCTATCGTCAGCAGCCGTGGTTGAAACAGCGCCATATCGATCTGCGGGTGTGTGGTATTGCTAATTCCAAAGCCATGCTGACCAATGTCCATGGCATTGCGTTGGATAATTGGCGTCAGGAACTGGCTGAGGTGAAGGAGCCATTTAACTTAAGCCGTCTGATTCGGTTGGTAAAAGAGTATCACTTGCTCAACCCGGTGATTGTCGATTGTACTTCCAGTCAGGCTGTTGCCGATCAATATGCTGATTTCCTGGCCGATGGTTTCCATGTTGTGACGCCAAACAAGAAAGCCAACACCTCGTCGATGAATTACTACCGTCAGATGCGTGCGGCGGCGGCGAAATCTTGTCGCAAATTCCTGTATGACACTAACGTGGGTGCTGGTTTACCGGTAATCGAAAACTTACAGAATCTGCTCAATGCCGGTGACGAACTGATGCGTTTTTCTGGCATTCTGTCAGGGTCGCTGTCGTTTATCTTCGGCAAGCTGGATGAAGGGATGACATTGTCAGAGGCAACCTTGCAAGCCAGGGAGATGGGATACACTGAACCTGACCCACGCGATGACCTCTCTGGCATGGACGTGGCGCGTAAATTGTTGATCTTGGCCCGTGAAGCAGGTTACAAACTTGAGTTGACGGATATTGAAGTTGAATCCGTTCTGCCAGCCAGTTTTGATGCTTCTGGTGATGTAGATAGCTTCCTGGCGCGTTTGCCGTCACTGGATGCCGAGTTTACCCGTTTGGTGGCGAATGCGGCGGAGCAGGGCAAAGTGCTGCGTTATGTTGGGGTTATCGAAGAAGGGCGTTGTATCGTCAGAATGGATGCTGTTGACGGTAACGACCCGCTGTATAAAGTTAAAAATGGTGAGAATGCGTTGGCTTTCTATACCCACTATTATCAGCCTATTCCGTTGGTGCTGCGCGGATACGGTGCGGGTAATGACGTGACTGCTGCCGGGGTATTCGCCGATCTTTTACGCACATTATCCTGGAAGTTGGGAGTTTAAATATGGTTAAGATCTATGCTCCGGCATCGATTGGCAATGTCAGCGTTGGATTTGATGTGTTGGGTGCGGCGGTTTCGCCGCTAGATGGCACCTTACTCGGCGATTGTGTCAGCGTGACGGCGGCAGACCGTTTCAGTCTGCGCAATGAAGGCCGCTTTGTCAGCAAACTGCCTGATGACCCGAAAGAGAATATTGTTTATCAATGCTGGGAGCGTTTTTGTCAGGAAATGGGCAAACAGATCCCGGTGGCGATGGTGCTGGAAAAGAATATGCCGATTGGTTCTGGGCTAGGTTCCAGTGCTTGTTCGGTAGTTGCCGGGTTAATGGCGATGAACGAGTTCTGTGGCAAGCCACTGGATAAAGTCACGTTACTCGGCCTGATGGGGGAGCTGGAAGGGCGTGTTTCCGGCAGTGTGCATTATGATAATGTTGCACCTTGCTATCTGGGTGGGATGCAGCTGATCCTCGAACAGGAAGGTTACATCAGCCAGAACGTTCCCGGCTTTGATGATTGGCTGTGGGTCATGGCGTATCCGGGTATTAAGGTCTCGACCGCTGAAGCGCGCGCCATTTTACCGGCGCAATATCGCCGTCAGGATTGTATCGCTCATGGCCGCAATTTGGCTGGATTCATTCACGCTTGTCACACTCAGCAACCTGATTTGGCCGCTAAGATGATGAAAGATGTTATCGCCGAACCTTACCGCACCCAACTGTTGCCGGGCTTTGCTGCCGCCCGCCAAGCCGCACATGATATTGGTGCATTGGCTTGTGGTATTTCCGGCTCTGGCCCGACGCTATTTGCTGTCTGCAATGATCATGAAACCGCACAACGCATGGCGGGCTGGCTACAAAATCATTACCTGCAAAACGACGAAGGTTTTGTTCATATTTGCCGTCTGGATACCGCAGGCGCACGACTACTGGGATAACGCATGAAACTGTATAACCTTAAAGATCACAACGAGCAGGTCAGCTTCGCGCAAGCGATCAAACAAGGCCTGGGTAAGCATCAGGGGTTGTTCTTCCCACTGGAATTGCCAGAATTTGAACTGACAGAAATTGATAAATTGCTGGATCTGGATTTTGTTACCCGCAGTAGCCGTATTCTGTCTGCTTTTATTGGCAGTGAGATTGCCCCTGAAACCTTAACCAAACGCGTTCAGGCCGCATTTGAATTCCCGGCACCCGTGGCTCAGGTTGAGAATGATATCGCCGCACTGGAGCTGTTCCACGGCCCGACACTCGCGTTTAAAGATTTCGGCGCGCGTTTTATGGCGCAAATGTTGGCTGAAGTGGCGGGTGATCAGCCGGTGACAATCTTAACGGCGACTTCCGGTGACACTGGGGCGGCGGTAGCACATGCATTCTATGGCCTGAAAAACGTGCGGGTGGTTATTCTCTACCCACGTGGCAAAATCAGCCCCTTGCAGGAAAAACTGTTCTGCACATTAGGTGGCAATATCCACACCGTGGCAATTGAGGGCGATTTTGATGCCTGCCAGGCCTTGGTGAAACAAGCCTTTGATGATGAAGAGCTGAAGCAGGAACTGAGCCTAAACTCCGCCAACTCGATCAACATCAGCCGCTTATTGGCACAAATCTGCTATTACTTTGAAGCGGTAGCCCAGTTGCCACAAGAAGCACGTAATCAACTGGTTATCTCGGTACCCAGTGGTAACTTTGGTGATTTGACCGCCGGGCTGTTAGCGAAATCATTAGGTTTGCCGGTTAAGCGCTTTATTGCTGCAACCAACGCCAACGACACAGTGCCGCGCTTCCTGGTTAACGGCCAGTGGCAGCCAAAACCCACCGTCGCGACGCTCTCGAATGCGATGGATGTCAGCCAACCGAATAACTGGCCACGTGTTGAAGAGTTATATCGCCGTAAAATCTGGCAGTTGAAGGATTTAGGCCACGGTGCGGTGAGTGATGAAGTAACCAAAGAGACCATGCGTGAGCTGGCGGAGCTGGGTTATATCTCTGAACCTCATGCGGCGATTGCGTATCGTGTCTTGCGTGATCAGTTGCAGGACGGTGAGTTTGGGTTGTTCATCGGTACCGCTCATCCGGCGAAATTCAAAGAGAGCGTGGAAGAGATCCTCGGCCAGGAACTTCCGTTGCCGAAACCACTGGCTGTTCGGGCGCAACTGCCTTTGTTATCCCATGATTTACCAGCCGATTTTGCGCAATTGCGGGCTTTCTTGATGGCTTTGCCAAAGTAATTACCCGTCTTACTTGGTGTTGCAGCGTTGTTAGCCGCTCTCACTCACCCGAATCACTTACTTGACTGAGTAAGCTCATCGGGATGTGTTCGTTTGCTGCCTGGCTGCAACACCAATTACTTAGGGTAATGCTTTTTCTACTTGAAGTTGTTAAAACTGCTCAGCGCGCTTAAATACCAGTTCATTTTTTGCCGACAGCCCGGCATCAAACTCATAGCCTTCCAGATTGAAATCAACCAGTTGTTCTGGTTTGGTTAACTTATTCTGGATGATAAAGCGGCTCATCAGGCCACGGGCTTTCTTGGCATAGAAACTGATGATTTTGTATTTACTATTTTTCTCATCCAAAAATACCGGTTTAATCAGTGAGCCTGCCAGTTTGGCCGGTTTAACCGCTTTAAAATATTCATCAGAGGCCAGATTAATCAGCACATTATCACCTTGTTGCTCCAATGCCTGATTCAGTTTTTCAGTTATCTGGTCACCCCAGAACGAATAGAGATCTTTGCCGCGCGGATTAGCCAGCTTAATCCCCATTTCCAGGCGGTAAGGTTGCATTAAATCCAGTGGGCGTAACAGGCCGTACAAGCCAGAGAGCATGCGCAAATGCTTTTGCGCAAAATCAAAATCGGCGGCGCTGAAATTCTGTGCTTGCATGCCGGTATAGACATCACCTTTAAAAGCCAAAATCGCCTGACGTGCATTGTCCGGGGTAAAATCAGGCTGCCAGTCGCTAAAGCGGGCAGCATTTAAACCGGCCAGCTTGTCGCTAATCCCCATCAGACTGCTGATTTGGGCTGGCGTCAGCTCACGACAAATCTCAATAAGCACTTGTGACTTATCCAACATTTCAGGCTGAGTAAACTTCTTGGTCGCTAATGGACTTTGATAATCAAGGGTTTTAGCCGGAGAGATAATAATAAGCATAACGATATCCTGTTAATACCCGTCATACTTCAAGCGGCATGTGCGTTGGCTACTTTCGTTCACCTCAGTCACTTACTTATGTAAGCTCCTGAGGATTCACTCACTTGCCGTCTTTCTGCCATTCGAATTATTTAGGGTATATTTAAATAAGACACTGTAGCAAAAAGCGCACGTCAGCAAAAAAAGATTGGGCGATTGCTAAGATAGGTATCCCCATCGGACATGACGTTGTAGGGTTGTCAGCGATGATAGAGCTTGGCTAAATCGTCTCAGCACGATAAGAATGGACGAAATTGCTATTAACCAACCGGATTCTGGCTGTTTTGCACGGCGAAAACGGTTGCTAAGCAAAAAGCCTGTCTTTGCGCTTTTTTTAATCAGTTTAACTGCCTTGCACCAAGGCTTACGCATGTTATTATCAAGACAAGGCAGTGCGTCCAGATAGCCACTATTGCGAAATGGCTAACATTTCGAAAGAGCAGAAAGCAGCTTGAGAAAACAGATTCTTGAGAACATGCGTTCTTTAGGAAATGAACAGTTTTGACATGCCAAAAGTTCATGCACAAACGACGAGAAACGACAACATGACCGATAAACTTACTTCCCTACGTCAAATTACCACTGTAGTAGCAGATACCGGGGATATCGCGGCAATGAAGCTGTACCAGCCGCAAGATGCAACCACTAACCCATCACTTATCCTGAATGCGGCTCAAATTCCTGAATATCGCAAACTGATCGATGAAGCCATTGCCTGGGCACGCGAGCAAAGCAGTGACCATGCTCAGCAGATTGTTGATGCCACTGACAAATTGGCTGTGAATATCGGTTTGGAAATTCTGAAACTGATCCCAGGGCGCATTTCTACCGAAGTTGATGCTCGTCTTTCCTATGACACCGTTGCCAGCGTGGCAAAAGCCAAGCGCCTGATTAAACTGTATAACGAAGCTGGCATCAGCAATGATCGTATTCTGATCAAACTGGCCTCGACCTGGCAGGGTATCCGTGCTGCGGAACAACTGGAAAAAGAAGGCATTAACTGTAACCTGACTCTGCTGTTCTCCTTCGCTCAGGCGCGTGCTTGTGCTGAAGCGGGTGTATTCCTGATTTCACCGTTTGTTGGCCGTATTCTTGACTGGTACAAAGCCAATGGCGACAAAAAAGAGTTCGCGCCACACGAAGATCCAGGTGTCGTTTCAGTAACCGAGATTTATCAGTATTACAAAAAACACGGTTATAGCACTGTGGTGATGGGCGCAAGCTTCCGTAATTTGGGTGAAATCATTGAACTGGCGGGTTGTGATCGCTTAACTATCGCACCTTCTCTGTTGAAAGAACTGGCAGAAAGCGAAGGCCCGATCGAGCGTAAACTCGCTTATACCGGTGAAGTTCAGGCGAAGCCTGCACCACTGACCGAAGCTGAGTTCTACTGGCAGCATAATCAGGACCCTATGGCTATCGATAAACTGGCTGACGGTATCCGTAAGTTTGCTATCGACCAAGGCAAACTTGAGAAAATGATCTCTGACCTGCTGTAATTCGAGCGGTATGTCTGATAAAAGGTGGCGTAAGCCGCCTTTTTTATTGCCTGTTAGCTGGCCAGGTTTGTGCCGCTCCCCCCACGTTAATTATGTTGGATATGCTATTATTCGCCCTGGATAACAGGCATTTCGTCGAGGTAGTCGCATGAATACATTACGTATAGGTTTAGTCTCCGTCTCTGATCGGGCGTCAAGTGGGGTATATCAAGATAAAGGCATTCCGGCACTGGAAGAGTGGCTGGCAAGTGCGTTAACCACCCCTTTTGAAATAGAAACTCGTCTTATCCCCGATGAGCAAACTCTGATTGAGCAGACATTGTGTGAGTTAGTCGATGAAATGGGCTGCCATTTGGTGCTGACCACTGGCGGTACCGGCCCGGCGAGACGTGATGTTACCCCTGATGCCACGCTGGCAATTGCGGATCGGCAAATGCCAGGTTTTGGCGAACAAATGCGTCAAATCAGCCTTCATTTCGTTCCCACCGCTATTTTATCCCGTCAGGTAGGGGTTATCCGCAAGCAGGCATTGATCATCAACTTGCCGGGGCAGCCTAAATCAATCAAAGAGACGCTTGAAGGCGTGAAAGACGCCGAGGCGAACGTGGTGGTTGCCGGTATTTTTGCCAGTGTGCCTTATTGCATTCAACTACTGGATGGGCCTTATATAGAGACCAATGCTGAAGTGGTAGCGGCTTTTCGCCCGAAGAATGCCATTATCGATATAAAAAGCTAAATTAAAACTTTTTACAACATAAGGCACCATTCTAACCGTGTGGGGAATTTTGTACGGTATAGTCCTATTAACTTTACAAAAAGCTGAAAATATTTTTCTTCCCCAACTCTGGTTTATTACGGTGTCATATGTCTCAAGAACACAATTCATCTCAAGTCGACTTATCGCAACCGCATGTTGCTCAAGAGCATAATCCTAACCGTCGATTGAATAAGCAAGATTATAAAACGCTCACTCTGGCTGCATTAGGGGGCGCTTTGGAATTTTATGATTTCATTATTTTCGTCTTCTTTGCTGCGGTTATCGGCGATCTTTTCTTCCCGGTAGATATGCCTGAGTGGCTGCGCCAGGTACAGACATTCGGTATTTTTGCGGCCGGTTATCTGGCTCGCCCATTAGGCGGCATCATCATGGCGCATTTTGGTGATCTTGTTGGCCGTAAAAAGATGTTTACTCTCAGTATTTTGTTAATGGCCTTACCCACGTTGGCGATCGGTATGTTGCCGACTTACGCTTCGATCGGTATTGCTGCGCCATTACTGTTGCTGTTAATGCGGGTGTTACAAGGGGCGGCAATTGGCGGCGAAGTCCCCGGAGCATGGGTTTTCGTGGCTGAACATGTACCGCGTCGGCGTATCGGGATCGCTTGTGGCACGTTAACTGCGGGTCTGACCGCGGGGATCTTGCTGGGGTCGCTGGTGGCTACCGCCATGAATACCACCTTAAGTCCTCAGGCTATTTTAGATGGCGGCTGGCGTGTACCATTCTTCCTGGGGGGAATTTTTGGTCTGTTCGCGATGTATCTGCGCCGTTGGTTGCAAGAAACACCTATCTTTAAAGAGATGCAGGCACGTAAAGCCTTGGCTGAAGAGTTACCGCTGAAATCTGTCGTGGTTAATCATAAGAAAGAAGTGTTTGTTTCCATGCTGCTGACCTGGTTGCTCTCTGCCGGGATCGTGGTGGTTATCCTGATGACCCCGACGTATTTACAAAAGCAGTTCGGCGTACTGCCAGCGCTGGCATTGCAGGCCAATAGTTTGGCGATTGTCGCATTGGTGTTTGGCTGTGTGATTGCCGGGCTGGTCATTGACCGTTTCGGTGCCAGTAAAACCTTTATTGTTGGCAGCCTGATGCTGGCGGCATCCACATGGTCGTTCTACCACACAAATTTGACTGATCCAACTCAACTCATTACGCATTATATGATGGCTGGATTTTGTGTCGGCATTGTCGGTGCGGTACCTTATGTGATGGTCCGTGCATTCCCGGCAGAGGTCCGTTTTACGGGGATATCCTTCTCTTACAATGTGGCCTATGCCATTTTTGGTGGTCTGACACCGATTGTGGTGACCCTATTAATGAAAATGACACCGATGGCCCCGGCCTATTACATGCTGTTGTTATCGCTGGTAGGATTGTTGCTGGGGATTTATCTGCGTAATGATATTAATAGCGATGTGAAAGTGCATCTGCCAAAGAAGGTTTTGGTTGAGTAAGAGAGCGGGTAAATAGATCTCATCTTCAAAAATAGCCCATACAATTTATGGGCTATTTTTTGACCCATATAATTTAAAATTCATTCTTAAAATTAAAACCAACCTTCTGTTTGACTCGAGCCGAGGGCTGAGTAATGACTTCAGAGAATAATATTCTGGCACCCTGTTGCTGTAAATATCGGCTTAGCTCTCTGACTGCTGCTGTGCCAGCGCCTCTTACGGTTCCTTCGCGATCGGGAAATAAGACATAGTCTGGCAGTGTTGCCGACGCGACCAGTTCAACTTCATCCCGGCTATTAAAACGGTCAGCAAGTACTATCGCGATAACTCTTCCCCGCAGTTTAACTATTACATATATTTCACCGGGACGATGGAGAGTGAGTCTTCGATTGATAATACCCGTCACAACGTTTCCAGCAAGAAGCAGTTTATTGAGGGCATCATTAATTTCATCTGTAGCGGCATCTGCATTGGCACCTTGATCGGGGTAACCTCGCTGATACTGTTGCTCCCAGTGAGCAATGATTTCTTTCAGTTTTTTCCGCATCGCTTGGGCATTACTAATTTCTACACCTGAAAGCTTTTCTTCTTCCTCAGGGGTGGGTGTTGGGAGTATTTCTATTTCGAATTCTAATTCAGTTTGCTCAACAAATTCACCCTGTGAAATAATTTTTGGAGGAGTTGGTTTAAAGATGAAAGTCTCCAATAGCAACTCATAAATGCCTAATGGTAAGAGCTCCACCTGTGATGGTGACTCATCAGATAAGGAAAGAAGGTTATAAGAGGTATAACTAAGCTGAGCATAATCAAAAGCGGTTTTAATATCGGCAAGGGCATTATTAGTGGTTCTGTCGGTTATTTTTTCTGTTATAGCATGGATGAACCTATTTTCTACTGCTGCATTTTCGGCGGTGACGCCGGTACTTCCTGTTCTTATTATTGAATCTACTATTTGGCCAAAAAATGCTGTATTCCAGGTTTCTAAGCTATTACCAAACAACAAAGTAAAGTCAGTCATGATTTCTAATGTCCAGTCAATGCAATGGGGTCTTACTTGACGTGTTGGACGAGAGTTAAATAAAGAGTGGAGCGAAACCATGCAGGCTTTGGCTACCGCCGGGAGGCTTAGAGATTGTCTACGTTGACTGTAATCTATATAAGTCAATGTCATGTAGTTATCTACACCCTTAGGTATGCGTAACTCTGCTTCTTTGCTGGACTTTGGTTTTAGTGGGGAGCTGTTTCCAGCAATATGTAATGTTTTTCCTTTTGTATTATGGTTGAAAAAATCATTTGCACTGAATATGATGCCATTCAATTGTTGGCATTTACCTTGTATAATATAATTATAGATATTTAAAAAAGGAGTGAAAGCACATAATATTTTACTTGCTTGTGCTAAATCTCTTTTTTCCCAATCCTTATCTCCTGTATCTGCGGTAAGTATAGTTTTGACGATAACTAAAGGTTTATCTTTATTGTAGTTAGTTATTACTATCTCTGGGGGGGCGCTAATGCCATTATCCCAATCAAAAAAAATAATGGGGGATGTATCCACTAAATGATTTTCCAATGTCCGAATGTATTGTACTTTTACTGTGTCTTTTTCTATTTGTATAATGAAAGACAGATTGTCGCTGCGTCTATAATGTTCAAAATAAAACTTATCATTCATTTTTTCATTGTAGAAATTAATTATACT
>NZ_JAZGQE010000151.1:0-11715 GCF_048593885.1 Yersinia sp. 1252 StPb PI
TTTTTCTTTATATTTTTCCTGCAGCAAATTCAACGCTTGAAAATTATCGCTATGGATAAGGATTCCATCAACACTTTTGTCTATATTTTGTATACCATGCAAAATCCTCGCCTTGAATGATTCACTAAAGAGACTTGTATCCACCATTCGATAAAGTGAGGACTTTAGACTATCAATTGTTGGGGGAGTATTATCGTCACAAACACCGAGATTTTTCCATTGTGACCATTGACTCTCATTAGAAACAATTTCTGGATACATAGCTTCAGGTATCCGATCTAGCGTAATGTAATAATGGCTTGATACAACAAACTTTTTCTTAAGCCAGAGCTTCTTTTGAAAATTCTCAAGCTGAGCTAAGAATTCTATCAGTTCTCCGGCAATACTCCGTAGGCACTGGATCATACGAAGGCTGTTCTCTATATCTGAGAATGTTCCAGCGTTTTGAATATCGTCCAGATTCATTACTTCATTTTTAATATAGAAGTCGAGTTCGCGATTTAGGAAGTTACCAAGATCTTTGTGGATGAAGTAATCAGCTGTATTTTTGGTTGTATAATCAACGAGGTGTTTTTCCAGCAAAGTACGTTGAGGATTTTTCTCCGTGGGAGCGCGGTTGCTCAAATCAAGCCAGCGTAATTTAACGTCAGAATGATTAAGAATAGTTTCAACGGCTTTAAGGACTAAAGTTTCCTGCTTAGTTCCTTTGAGCTGAGCGCTATACTCAAATCGAACTATCAGTTCACAGCTGTCTACGCCCTTGACTTCTTCGACAGGTAGCAATTCTTCTTCATATTCATCACCATACTCATCGATGCGAGTAATTATCTTGTGCGCGGCGAGTATGAAGCGGCGCTCCTTGTCATTATCTTTGCGATTATCCTTTGCTATATCTGCAGTTACTAGCTTGAATTTCACCGAACGGCCATCTTCCAACATAAAGCTATAATTGGCGAAATTTTCCCCGCTTTTAGTGTAGTACTGGTCCTTGTTGGCCCAATGCAACATGACTTCTTCACCAGCGTAGGGAATTGCGTAGGTCTCGCCTTTATAACGTCGCTGGCTGATAAAGTCACCTTGGTCATAATAGCGAGAGAAAAAAGTGAGTAAATGCGAAAATATAGCATCCTCATTCTCGCGAGCCCTGGTTCTTTCTTGAGTTAGTTTTTGACGTAATTCTTGCACTTTAGGCACAGTATCAGGCTCAATACCATCAGCTTGGTATTGAGCCTCCTTGTCCTTGAGCTCTCGAGCGATCAGTTCACTTTGAGCTTCGCTACCATTACGAAGCGCAGCTTGAACCTTAAGTGCTAGGCGATTTTCAAGGTAATTATTGATTTCGCTAGAGCGGGCATTAAGAATTCTATAAATGCCAAAATCAAGCTCTGGGCGGTCAATTTGAAAAATTTCACGTAACTTATTAACAAGTTCTCGGAATTTGACATTTTGCTGAGTAACCATATTTTTTATAGACCTTAATCTCGTTATGTATGCTGCATTACACTACTTGTTAGGGTAAGTGGATAGTGCCAGTTTTTCTTACGGCCGTAGTGAATCTATGCAAGAGCCAGGATTTTCATTGATCTCGTCTTCAACCGCAAAGATTTCCAGCCGTTTTTCTCGAGGGCACTGCGAGGTTGAGTTTGGATTGCAACTGGATTGTCCGCAGAGGGAGTATCAATAATTTTTGGATAAAGCAGTTCGCCATCATCTATGCGTCATGAAACAGTGAGGTATCTCTTGCATCAAAAGCAGTTACTTTCTGGCCAACTAGAGTAAAGCCCCCCAAACTTACCGCCTCGCTTTCATTATGACGAAAAATGGTGGGGTACCATACCCCCTTGCCCAATTTGAGTAAGGCTATGAACACGTTATCTTGAGACATTTATTACTAAATGGTTTTGTTATAGGGGTGGCTACACCTATCATAATTCATTTAACAACATTCAAGTGGGCAGGACGTTTATAGGAGTCGGATACTGTTGCTCCGCCCCCATCAATCGAGCCCATAAAGAAGCTATTGCTGAAAGTAAGCGCGCTTACTTCGTCTGCAGGGAATCGTAGCCGTTTTAAGATCTCACTACGTTTGATCCCACGTGAACGCAGTGCGGAAAACACTTTCTCCAACACAAGTGATTTCTCACGAACATCCATACCTTGTGGCTCGCTGGTCCGATATCCCCGACGAGTCAACTCAATTGATAACTGTCGATAATGCCATTCAGTTGATAAGCCCACATCGAATGTACGACGAACCAAAGCTGCAAGTGACACTTTCCAATTTTTTTTCATCGATATAAGCAAGTCGAGTGATGGCATTCTTGGTACTGTTGCTAAAACACTGCGTTCAGGCATCAAAAAAGCTGATGCAAAGCGGTCCGCATCTAGCTCTGCTTGCCTTCCATTATTGCTCGAATGTTTGTGAAGAACTAAATGACCTAATTCATGAGCTGCATCGAAGCGGCTACGCTCCGGTGTTTTCATTGTGTTCAGAAGAACAAATGGTTTTTCGTCAATCCAAAACGAAAAAGCATCAACTTCAATGCAATTTTCAGCGAGCGAGAACACACGTACACCATTAGCTTCCAGAAGGTGAATTAAGTTAGAAATCGATAATTCACCGACTCCCCAGTGTTCTCTCACTGCTCGGGCGGCACGATCAGGTTCCAAATAACCATCGAAGCTACAATCAGGAATATTGGGTTTCGGTAGTTTGAATTGTTCTTCAATCCAGATCGATAACTCTTGGGCAAGTTTGCCTGCACCAAGCGCTGAATCTCTCTTCTGTGCGCTTAGCTTAGTCATTGCTCGAAAACTAACCGATTCAGATGAAAGAGAAGGGACGTCTCCGTCGAGGAAAAACTCAACAGGGTAACCAAGAACAGCAGAGATTTTATCCATACTGTCACTGGCTACAGCGTCAAAGATACCTGCCTTCTCATAGTTCGAAATCGTTCTGCTGGTCAATTCAGCTGCTTCGGCTAAAGCTCTTTGTGTCAGACCTCTTCGTTCTCTTGCTATACGTAAACGCTCTGAATTAAACATGGTACATACTTAGCCTACTTTTAAAATGTCGAGGTCAATATCCGGCGTAAATAGTGGTGCATTATTACTCTGGATAATCGGCTCAGGTCCGTGAATATCAAGTATCAAACGGGTAGAAAAGCTATTAACTACATTTTTATCGTTGTACGAGATAGGCCGAGAAAGTTCTGCACGGATACCGACACGGTGAAAGTCATCGATTTCATAAAAATCGTAGAGTAAAAACCATAAGTCCATTCCGATTTTATTCGGTAGGAGAGGGACAACATCGCCTTCGTATAGATCAAGGTCCAACTTAAGTTGGTTATCGTCGAGCTTGAGATCTCCTTGTCCGGGGGTATTGTTGTGAATCAACCCCATCAGATCGCAAGTAAAGTCACCTTTCTTTAGGCGAGATTCGGGGTATCCATGAAAAAGCCCAGTTTGATCGCAGCCACGGCATAGGTAAATTGCAACATTATCACTAACGGTCAATTCAACATTCCGAACAGATAGCCGTTTGTACCCTTTTGGCGCAAGAATCTCACGAGCGCCGCTTACCCCCTCACCATAAAAATACTGCCCACGTGAAATTGCAGGGTGGTTTTGAGTCGTTGAGTAACGTCCTGATAAACCTCGTTCGAGGATACTGCCAAGATCACTTTGACAGAGATTCATAGGCTGCAGATATGATTCAACGTCATCAGGGTCAGCTAGCACGATAGTTTTTGCGAGATTATGGTAGTACATCGGTAGCGGCTCTTATTAATTTTCTATTTTTTATACCTCATTTGAGGATTGAAAACAAGAAAATTACTGGATGCAATGCCAGTGTAAGCGCATTGTTCACATGACTATTAAAACGCGTGAAAAGCAAAAAAATCGAGAAAGCAATAACCCTAAAAAAATAGTGAGAAAAGTGACCTTTACCCATATCTGAGGCAGAATAGAATTAGTCAATTACTGCGCCTCAGGAGTCTTCACCGTTATGATTAGCCTTGTATTTTCTTATTCCCATGTAGATGAAGCACTACGCAATGAGCTCGAGAAACATCTTTCGCCCCTCAAGCGGATGGGGAAGATCACTACATGGCATGATCGCCGCATCGATCCTGGGCTGGAATTTGAACACCAGATTGATCATTATTTTTCCGAAGCCGATATTATTCTATTGCTCATCAGTAGCGATTTCATCGCCTCCGATTACTGCTATCAGGTTGAAATGACCAACGCGATGGAACGTCACAAGCGTGGTGAGGCAGTGGTCATTCCGGTGATCTTAAGAGAATGCGCTTGGCACCAGTTACCGTTCGGCAGCATTATGGCGGCGACAATCGACGGTAAGCCCATCACCAAATTTGCCAGCCACGATGAAGGTTATGTTCAGGTCTTTGATGCCGTCTCTCGCGCTATTGCCAGTATGGAAGTGAAAAAACCACAACAGAGTGTGCATGTCTCTTCTTCAGCTCCGGGGAATCCGGTGTATCAGGCAACAGAGACGGTTTTTACTCCACGTTCCAGCAATCTTTCTCTACCAAAGACCTTTACCGACCTTGATAAAGATCGAGCCCGACGTGAAGGTTTTGAGTATGTCGCCCGTTATTTTGAGAACTCTTTGGATGAACTCAAGAAACGCCATGCTGGATTAGACGTCGATTTCCACCTACTTGATGCGAATTCATTCACTTGCGCGGTGTATATCAACGGTAGCAAGGTTGGTCAATGTGGCATCTGGCGTGGCACCCAACACCATGGAATGGGAGATATCTGCTATAGCCAAGAAAACGTTGTCCGAAATAGCTATAACGAAAGCCTGACCCTTGTTGATAACGACCAAACTCTAGGGTTTCGTGCTCTGATGGGAGGCTTTAGTAGTGGCGCCTCACGGGAGGCGCTGTTGACGAACGAAGGGATGTCAGAACATCTGTGGGGAATGTTTTTCGGAGTAATCAAGCAACGCATGTCCCGGTGATTCACAGCGGTCAAATCGAGTATCTAGTCTGATATGACCGTTGTCTCACTGGTAAATGACGATAAGGATTTAGAAATGTTGCAACTTAATCTTGCCAAGGTGTTCCTGCTTGGGGACGACAACAATGGATATGTCCGTTATGAAATATTCTCAAAAGAAGGAGAACGCCCAGACTATCCAGAAAAAATTGTGGTTTATCGTGAGAAGGTATTGGAGATGAACGGCGATAAATATTGGGCCAAAACGGATGAAATTATCAGTCTGGACCATCTCGGATTCCATAAAGGTGGATTTCAAATGGCGATTACTTATCAGATGCGTCCTGCGCGGGATATGTTTTCAGCGATAGATGAATGCAAAAAACATTATAGTAATTCCCGGTGACCAGACGATTATAGAACAGACTAATCCAGCATAGTTGGTTTCAGTTCTACTTCACTGCTGAAGCACAGAGTATTGAATGTCTGGTAGGACTTCAGCTGAGATAGTTTCGATGTTGCGTCCAATGACGCGAGCATTTGTTCATCGCGGTAGGATATTGATTGATGTATCGAGTTAAGGGTTGAAGGGGCCTGCATAAATCAATTATTGGAACTCGATGATAACGAATATAGTACCTCGTATAGTTGGAGCACCAGCACTGCTGTTTATCTCCAAGAGCTTGTCCATTCTGCATACTCAATAGTTATTTTGGACTACCCTGCCATTTAGAGAGGGCAGGGTATCACCAGCTTATCTGCTAACGGTTGGGGCGAAGATCAAGACGGTCAAGTTCTTCTAGCGTTTGAACTACAGTCTCGACGAGTTCTCCGTCAAAATCATCCCGCTCGGCTTCTTCATGAGTCCCCTTATTGAGGTAAGTCCACACAAGGTTGCCAACAGGTATTCCGAGGATTCGGCCGTATGCAGTTAAAAGTGGATCTTTGTTGTTGTGATGAAAAGCCTGTGCATCGCGCATTTTCTTCGAAAGAGCTTCACAAAGATTGCGAAGAGCTGGCTCAGCACCAACACCCGCCAGTAGGAGGTTGAGGGGACCCTGGTTATGGCTTACCAGCCAACGCCAAGTCTTTTCTGATAGCATTTCAAGAGCCTGGCGGGATGCTGCTAAAGCCTCTCTGTCATTCAGAACTTCACGTGCTGCTCGGGCCTTGGCGATGTAATTTGCAGTCGGAATGTTGCCGAGCACTCTGGGCTGGTAATTCCCTTCGTGATGGCGGAACAAATACACCTTGCATGAACTTCGTCGTGGCGCGGGAAGATGCTGCTGGATGTCCTTTATAAACTCATTGCTGTGGCAGGTTACGATCAACTGAGTTTGCGCAAATTGATCGCTTTCAAAAATTGCTTCACGAATACCACCTCTGTGGTCATGGTCGATTGCATTGATGGCATCATCGAACACAATAACGGGGCAACCAATACTCTTTGCCTTAGCCATTAGAATCGCTAGTCCTAAGCAGCGAACATGGCCTTCGCTAAGAACATGTAGCGCATCCATGCGAATATGAGGATAGCTACGAAAGCTAATTTCAATCTTTCCATCGCTGGTCAACGGAAGATGTAGCGTGGAAATTTTATCTTCATCACGGTCATTGCGATTGAACGCGTTGTAGAGGTCCTTAGCTGCGTCATTAAGACCAGCCATCAGTTGTTCAGGAAGCTGATTTTTGTATGCTCTTAACTCTTCCAGGAAGCGATCATAAGCCAACTTGAAGGGTGCATCTCGTGCTATGTCTAATCGCTCTTTATTTGCTTGAGCAATGAGTGCCGCATTTGTTTCGTCAAATGCCTGGATACGGTTATTTGCCGCTACAATATTGTCTTTCAATTGCTGGCGCTTAAGGTCTTGAACTTGTACCCGTAACTGGAACTCTCTGAGTCGCCGGTGCTCAATGACATGTGGCTGCCTATCCTGCTGCGCCTGCAGTGATGCAACGTCTTGTGCAGCAATTCTATCAACAATTGCAAATAACTCATCCAGCGATGGTCGGTCTGCTTCAGGATTCTTAGCTTGTGGGTAAATAACTGACCACCAATTACCTTCAGGTTCTATCGGCAACTGTGTCAACCAGAGGCTAGTCGCAGTACCTTCCTCGGCTTGTGCGGCGACAAATATGGCAATAGAACCCAATATCTGGCGTAGTTCACGTGACGCTTGACCAAGCGTGGCTTCTCCAATTTTTTGCTGATCCTGCAAAGTTCCCAGCTCTTCAAGTTGTCTTAAGCCATCTTTCGCTTTCTGATAAGGATCTGTCTCTACGTGAGCTTGGCCATCAAGCGGAGTGTCACATGCAGGGCAGCGCTCTCCGACAACATTCCGAAGAGCGAGCACTGAATCGTACAGAGCTTTGAAAGAAACTTGATCGCTCTTGGCATGAAGTGTGGCCTTGATGGCATCTAGTGACTCGCCTGAATGGTGAGCCTTTTCTAAGGCGTCCATGAAGTTTTTGTGAGTCACACCAACCACATTGGGTGATACAGCTTCGAGAATGGCGTCAAGATCCTGCAGTCTGCCTGGAGCCTCAGCAGTACCGATTAGATTTTTTAGGCGTTCATAGCTAGTGTCAGCAGCATATTCTCTGGCCAGCATCTCCTCTTCATCTGAAAGCACCAATTGAGATGCGGGTTCACTGTCGACAATCAGTTGGTCTGCAGCCAATTCATTGCGTCGTGCTATCAGTGCATTTTGCTGCTCACTAGCTATGACAAGTTGCCCGTCAATTGACTCATTGAAGTTACTTACAAAATCATTGAACTGATCCATACCGAATAAGGTTGCAATAAGTTCTGCTCGCTGTGCGTTTGGGCGAGCGGCGATCCTTGAAAAGGCATCGATCCGATTCTTTTCAATAAAACAGAAACGATAGATGTCAAGATTAGCGGCAACGTTGACATCTCGTCCTTGTTGGTCTGTGGCTATTAGAACCGGTGGGTCGAATCGTCCGTCATGGACATTGGCAAGATAGGTCCTGGCATTAATGCGCTTATTCCCAGCTTCTTCAACATCTCCTAGTAGGCCGTACTCTAATGCTTCGCATAAACTGGTCTTGCCACTGCCATTAGGGCCATAGATAAGCGTGATTTGATTTGAAAGATCAAATGGTTCAGCGACGCGAAACCCCCGGAATGGACCTAGTGTCAAATGTCGAAGCTTTGCCCAAGGCCAAATGTTGACACCCACTTCATCGGGAACTACCGGAGCTTCAGCGACTGTATTAGCCAGGTCCCTTCGAACAAGTCCAACGAGATAAATTGATCGTTGACTGCGTTGACGTGAAGTCTCCGCTAGTTCATCGAAATTATGCAGTGCAAGAGTAGCAAGACGCCTAACGTCTTCGGGCACCTGCTTGTCCGGTTGATAGAGCCATTGAACGTATCGTTCGAAGTCTTGCCTTGCAGATGCCATTCTCTCCCTCCTTGTAATTTTCTATTTGGTGCTAACGTATTGATAGACGTTAACGCTACCAATGAACCCTATAATGTCCTTTGCCACAAATCTTCAACTCTGCAGATCGTAGCTACATATCCGGTTATATGTCATTGCCGTTATTTGGTCGTCGTGGGTGGCCATGCTCATGAGCGAAATATTGATTCAGCACCATCCCATAATATCTCCAAGCGAGGTTGATGGCCCGATAGTGATATTCTCATATAGCTCCCAAATTTTTGTGTCAGAGCAGCATAAATTTGACCTCTATCCCGATCATAATTTTTGTGCAGTTCGCATCTCAGGCCTGACTACAACCAAATGAGCGTTCCTCGCTGCTGTAGATTTTAGTACGCTCTTTCGCCAGGTAACTTATGCGAATGGTTAGTTTGTCCAACGCCTCCCGAAAATCATGGCGATTCACGTCTAGGAAATAAAGTGGATGTTCAGGAAAACGAGCTAGTCCGCGGCATTCTGAATAGTCACTCATTCCCAGCGCACTCAGCCAGGCCTCTTGGATAAGCGACGCCAGCCCGGTACCGTTATCGTCGTAGATTCCAAGTGTATTGAAGCATTCGGTACTCACAAACAGTACTGCATGGTAATGCTTCTTACCTAAAAGGTCGGCTTGCTCTCGGACCCAGATGTATCGTAAGGAATTACGATGTATTCGCTTTTCTCCTCTGGCTTTTCTTTTCCGATATGCTGCAATTTTGGCGTTCAACGACTCGATAAAGCGTGACATTAACCCTTTGCGAAGATCAGGGCTGTAGATAATACTGTCGCCAATATCACGGTATTCAGGCAGACGAAGGTCCACCCGAATAACGGTCGTGCGTGAGTGATCGTTGAGGGCATTCCAGATAACTTTCATGATTTGTTGCAGGTAATGGGTATTGAAGGGTACCTGGCGTTCATCCAGTGCCATTTCGTTGATATTATTGAAAATTGACATAATAGTTTCCTCCACCTGTCGATTTCAGGCAAAGAGATGCCCTGCCGGGTCAGAGACAGGCATAGTGGATATGTGGATTCGGATTTATGGGGCTGACAGGGATACGGGTTACTAGAGGTGTGATTTACTGACGTACTCAACGCGACTGTTCTGCTGCTCAGCTCTGGAATGTTGTTTAAGTGTTTGTATAGCAAGGAGTAGATATCAATGATATCTATGTTGATAACAGGTATATATTACCTATCCGACACTCGCGCACTTTCGCATAACCTTCTACCATGCCGATTAGGATACTGATTTATAAGTTAAAATCACTCCGAAGTTAGCTGTTCCATACAATATGTATTTACCTTGGAATGGTGGTGTACCCCGTCAGCATTTCGAGTGCCTCAAATCAAAGTTTCTAGTACTGTGCGGTACGCAAAGCAGACGTATTCATCCATCATGCTGGTAAGCCTGTGGTTCTCAGTCTGCCGGTCATTAACCCAGTTATTGACCTCCTCGCTTGATTTTAACTTCAGATTTTCAATCCAGTCAGCAAGACTATTTCCTAGCATCAAATCGTACCAGCACAGCCAGACAAGCTTTAGACGGAGCTCAGTTCCGCTGAACTGTTGAAACAGGCTGGTGAGTTTATTCGCCAGTGAACGTTGTTTTAAGCGGACACATTCAGAAAGCAGGACACCTTCCAGCATCGGATGATGGACGAGCAAGTGCTCCTGCGTACATAAACTGACGCTCAGGTCGTCCTCAAGGGATAAGGATGCTGTCGATGCTTTACCGTAAATGATTCGGTGCAGGCATTGCGGAACAATCGCAATAACCGGGTCTTTCCCAGGAAATTGCAGACATCCTACTGTTAGGGCATGGGTGTAATAAATATTCTGATGGCACATCCCCTGGCAAACGGCCAGTTTTGTAAAACCCATCAGCCAGGTTTGGTAATATTTATGGAGCTCTTCATAACGGGGTTTGTAGTCTTTCATTCAATAATCCTTGGGGCCAAAGGGTATGCAGCCAGAAGCCGCCGATAGCATCGGACAGTGACTCTGACTGTCAGGGAATAGGGTTCATGGGGGGTACGGTGTCGGACGAAAAGGAACGGATGCGCTGATGCACGATAACTCACTGTATAAAATAGGCTTTATTTTCGCCTCTACGGGCTCCTGCTACGTGATTAAGGGAAAACCCAGGCGTGTATGCCAGCAAGCGCCTACGGTCCTCTGATGGGTCAGTCCCCCCACTGATGTTCCGCTGTGAGGACGTGGTCGCGCGGCACGGTTATAACCTTCAGTCAGCATCGTCAGGCCCTGGTAGGCTTTCTACTTCGCTGCCAGCCATTGACTCAGTGTGTCAGGAAGCCGTAAGTGCAGGTATACCACTCGCTCATCACCGACCCTATAACCAGTTCACACCAGAACAGCAGTGTCAGGGCCTGCTGAATAGTCGGGGCATGCAACCGGAACATCATCTGTAACTGCTCCGCCAGCGTTCCTTTCTCCAAACGATAACATTCGTTGAGTAGCACACCGGAGAGTAGGGGCCAATCGGTCTGTTTGGTTATCTTAGGGACAACGGCACACGCGTCTACGCAAGGTGAGTGCGTTATCTGAAGCAGGCACTGCGGAATAACTATAACGGTGCCCTCGGGGGTGAGGCAGGATGTCATCGCCAGCCGGTGCCATTGCGTGGGCTCCTGCTGACACAAACCGTGCCAAAAGCTGATGCGGGTGAAGTCATCAAGCCAGGTTTGATAATGGTTGAGTATCGGAGACGTGTTTTGCATGTTGGGTCCTTGAATGTCAGATTTTAGGTCGCTGTAACCCTCCGCATTGAGCGGATAGTGAAAATACGATTTTGAATGGGGCCACTGGGTGGAGTAGGGCTTACCGGCGGGACTGCGTTATGCGCTCCTGAAGCCAGACTTCGACTTCGCTTTTCAGCCAGCGAGAGCTACGGCCCAGTTTGATAGGTTTGGGGAACACACCATCTTTGATGAGTTTATAGAACCATTTATCGGTTAAACCGGTCAGTTGAGTGATGAATGCCATATTGACGAATTGATCTTCGAGTAGGGTAGCTTTAGTCATCATGATTTGATTCTCCGGTTGTTGTTAAGAGCGCCGGAATCGGAGTGATTTTCGTACTTTGTCCGCTCTGGCATAACAACCGGTGTTTCTGTAAAAAATGAAGAGCTCGGTTCGCCTACCTCAGTTTGTCACTTTTAAATCTGTCCTTATCGAGCGCATGAGTGCTGGAGTCTGATTAGGACACAGTACTTTCAGTCTCAGGAATTAAAGTAGGAAAATTACCGATATTTTTTACAAGTATGTTGAT
>NZ_JAZGQE010000152.1:0-11674 GCF_048593885.1 Yersinia sp. 1252 StPb PI
CTTAACTCCGAATATTTACTCTGAATAGCCACTACTATAGTGGCTATTTTGCTGTGTTATGTCGAGTGTCAAAGCAATAAAGTCAAAATAGCAACGGTTACTGAATGAACTGAATGCTACCTCTCTGTTTTATCTTTTACTGAGTGACAACTAGCCACTGTTTTTACCATATAGAAGCTAAGTGGGTCGTATTGATAACAACCAAATTCAGACGTAAATTCAAAGCCTAATCGCTGGTACAGTTTTACTGCTTCAGGTTGATGAATCCCTGTCTCCAAATAAACATATTTTAAATTCAAAGAGATAGATTTTTCGAGCAGTGCTGTAACTAGCATTGACGCAATGCCATGACCTCGGCAGTCAGGGATGACAAAAACGCGCTTAATCTCAGGATAGGTACTTTCAGGTTGGAAAAGAATGGCGCATCCCACAGCGCGACCTTGTCGTGTTGCAATATAAACGAATGTTTTTTTCTGAGCCATACTCGCAATCGACTCTGTATGATTGCTTTCAGCCGGATAGAGTGCTTCTTGATACGCATCTAATTGAGCAATTAATGCAATAAGATCTGGATTAAATAGATCGGTTTGGCATATTTCAATATTCACAGTATATCCTTCAACTTATAGCCTATATCTTAGTAATGAAATGTAAACTATTTGTATCAATTTACCAGAAGGATAAATGTTAACTATAGTTCAATCAGTAGGGTTATAGCACTGGCGAGTAAATATGGATTTTTCCTCTGAGTGAACGCTAAGTTGTAGCCTGCTAGCGTTAAGAGTCAAGCGGCAGTGTCGATAACAAAAACCAGAGTCTGATTTATTTAGTTGAGCGGTAAAGTGCCAAATTGATCGAAAATGGACGAAATAAAAATGAGAAAAATTAAGATTGGACTGGCACTTGGCGCGGGTGCCGCGAAGGGATGGGCACATATCGGGGTCATTAATGCGCTAGAGAGAATGGGCGTCAAAGTTGATATTGTTGCCGGTTGTTCGGTTGGTGCCTTGGTTGGTGCAGCGTATGCCAGTGATCACATGAATGTGATGGAGCGCTGGGTTCGCTCGTTTAAATATTGGGATGTTATTCGACTGATGGATTTCTCCTGGCGTCGTGGCGGATTACTGCGGGGTGAGCGGGTTTTTAATGCTGTAAACCAAATAATTGAAGTGCAGGACATTGCTGAATGTAAATTGCCCTTTGGGTCTGTTGTAACCAACTTAACGACGGGCCGTGAGTTATGGCTTACTGAGGGGGATATTAAACAGGCAATTAGGGCTTCATGCAGCATGCCTGGATTGCTTTCTCCTGTCCGCTTCGGTAGCTATTGGTTGGTTGATGGTGCAGTAGTCAATCCTGTTCCTATTTCTTTGGCAAGAGCAATGGGCGCTGACATCGTGATTGCCGTTGATTTGCAACATGATGCACATCTGATTCGGCAAGATCTGTTTTCCTCACAATCATCTCCTGAAGGTAACCCCCCGCAGATGCCAGCAAGTTGGCATCTGCGCTTAAAAGCACGAATAACCAATATGTCAGGTAATCCAACGATGGCCGTTCCCAGCGCCATGGAAATAATGTCTACCTCAATACAGGTATTGGAGAACAGATTAAAACGTAATCGTATGGCAGGAGATCCTCCCGATGTGTTGATCCAGCCCTACTGCCCACAAATATCAATGCTGGATTTCCATCGGGCGGATGAAGCGATTGCCGCTGGACAATTGGCTGTGGAGAAAAATATAGAGCAGTTACGTCCTTTGGTAAGGGGCTGATGAGTAACAAATGTGTGTGAGTAAAGTAGTACGTAACAATTTCAGACAAGCACAAACAGTCATTTTGGGCCACTATTACGTTTAAGGTTAGCAAGAGAAGCAGTGCATGGAAAAACCATTAGCAGGTAAAAATATTTTAGTCGTCGAGGACGAAACGGTCTTCCGTACGGTAATCACTGAGTTTCTAAGGGCACTCGGCGCGGCAGTCCAGCAGGCAGAAAATGGCCTGGAGGCGTTAGAGCAGATTAAGGTCCAATCACCTGACCTGATACTCTGCGATCTCGCTATGCCTAAGATGGGAGGGATCGAGTTTGTTGAGCGTTTACTCATACAAGGAGTAAAGATCCCTATTTTAGTTATATCGGCTACTGATAAGATGGCTGACATTGCTAAAGTCATGCGTATGGGCGTGAAAGACGTACTGTTGAAACCGATCGTGGATTTAAATCGGCTACGTGAAGCGGTGCTGGCATGCCTTTATCCCATACTGTTTACCTCTCATGCAATTGAAGAGACAGAACTTATCCAGGATTGGGATGCATTACGTAAGAATCCTCATGATGCAGCGCAGTTACTTAAGCAATTGCAACCACCGGCACAGCAAACCATTGCACACTGTCGGGTAAATTACCGGCAGTTAACGATGGTTGAGAAACCGGGATTAGTCCTTGATATCGCTGCATTGTCAGATAAGGACCTGGCATTTTATTGTCTGGATGTCACCCGTGCCGGGGATAACGGAATTTTAGCCGCACTATTATTACGCGTGTTATTTAACGGGATTCTTCAAGAACATTTGGCACACCAACAACAGCGTTTGCCGCAGATGTCAACGTTACTTAAACAAGTTAACCAGCTACTAAGACGTACTCATTTGGATGGGCAGTTTCCTTTGCTCGTTGGTTATTATCATGTGGAATATAAAAATTTAATTCTGGTTTCGGCAGGTCTTCACGCGAATGTTAGTGCGGGTAAAAATCAGATTCAACTTAGTAATGGTGTGCCTTTAGGTACGTTAAAAACAGCACATTTAAATCAAATTAGTCAGCGTTGTGAAGCATGGCAATGCCAGGTATGGGGAGGCGGGAGTCGATTGAGGTTGATGCTTTCAGCCGATGAATAGTTTATATTTTGAAAGTATTACTCAATAAATAGTTCACGTAATTTATGTATCTTGCTCACTTATTCACTGCTATGGCCCGCCAAGTCTCAATGGTTCTATAACGAATCTACGAAATAAACCTCATTTGTTTCAATCAATGAGTATGCCCGAGATGTAAGAAATATCGGTTGATATACTTTCCTCCTTACTTGTGGCTGAAAATTTTCAGTCAACTTTTATTATTCGCTGGCAATAAGGTTGGCTACCTCAGGCTAAATTAAGGTTAGGTCCTGATAATGGTCGGCAGTGTGTCTCTTATCGAATTCCAACTTGAGGATTGATTGAATGAAAGTGACGGTTTTTGGTATCGGTTATGTAGGACTGGTTCAGGCAGCAGTACTTGCCGAAGTTGGTCATGATGTCCTGTGTATAGATATCGATGCAAACAAAGTTTCCGACCTGCAAAAAGGCCGTGTCGCTATTTTTGAACCAGGATTAGCGCCATTGGTAAAAGAAAACTATGACGAGGGCCGGCTTCGATTTTCAACAGATGCCGAAGCCGGTGTTGCTCATAGTACGATTCAGTTTATTGCGGTTGGTACTCCTCCTGATGAGGATGGTGCGGCTGACCTTAAATATGTGTTAGACGTTGCCAGCACTATTGCGAAATATATGGATGCGCCTAAAGTTATTATCGATAAATCAACTGTGCCAGTGGGTACCGCGGATCAAGTGCAGCAAAGGATTAAAGCGATTTTACAGCAACGCGGACAAGATATAGCTTTCAATGTGGTATCGAACCCTGAATTCTTAAAAGAAGGCGCTGCTGTTGCTGACTGTAAGCGGCCTGAGCGTATCGTTATCGGAATTGATACTGATGATAATGGTGTGATTGATTTAATTAGCGAACTATACGAGCCATTCAACAGAAATCATGACCGCATGTTAATTATGGATGTCCGCAGTGCAGAACTGACCAAATATGCAGCAAACGGTATGTTGGCGACAAAAATCAGTTTCATGAATGAAATCGCTAATATTGCAGAGCGGCTCGGTGCAGATATCGAAAAAGTACGCCAAGGTATTGGCTCAGATTCACGCATTGGCTACCATTTTATTTATTCTGGGTGTGGTTATGGTGGTTCCTGTTTTCCCAAAGATATCCAGGCATTAATTCGTACCGCAGAAAATTGTGGCTATCAGCCGCAACTGTTGCGTGCAGTGGAGAGAATCAATAACGAACAAAAGTGTAAGTTAACTGAATTTATTCAATACCATTTTGATTCGCAGCTTGCAGGGAAAACATTTGCACTCTGGGGATTAGCATTCAAACCCAATACAGATGATATGCGAGAGGCCCCCAGTCGGATTTTGATGGAGGCTTTATGGCGTGCTGGCGCTATTATTCAAGCTTATGATCCAGAGGCAATGGATGAAGCTCAGCGCATTTATGGTGCAAGGGATGACCTAAAGTTAATGGGGACAAAAGAATCAGCGCTACAAGGGGCGGATGCTCTGATTATTTGTACTGAGTGGCAGAATTTTAGAGCACCTGATTTTGATATGATCAAGCTCCGATTAAAACAGCCGGTTATCTTTGATGGGCGTAATTTGTACGATCCAGAACGGTTAAATAGTCGAGGTTTTACCTATTATGGGATTGGTCGGGGTACATCGATTAATCGAGCGTAATAAGTACTAAAGATGATTTTATGTGTTGGGTACAAAACTTAATTAGTTTCTGTTTTGTGCTCAATCTTCATGCCGTAGGGCGGAGGTGACACAACTCTTTCACTCCAAGATTCTCATATATCACAATATTATGGGAAATTTAGTCAGTTATATCGATTATTGTATTGTTATAAATTAGCAGAGCATTCTTATAGCTTTACAAGCACAGTGATAACTAAGGGGTATTTATCGAATGCGATATGTTTAGGTTAGGTGCTCCTTGGCAATTGTATGTTAATTCAACAGCCGCATTGATAAGGATTTCAACTATGATTGCAGGGCAAGGAGGAGGTAAAAAAATACCCCCCGTATAATAGGAGGGTACTTTTATCATAATAGTAAATTAACTAATACTATTACAGCAGGAAATCATCCAGTGATTTACCTTCGTCTTCAATGGCTTTCTTAATCACTGCTGGAGTACGGCCTTGGCCTGTCCAGGTTTTAGTTTCGCCATTCTCGTCTACATACTTATATTTAGCTGGGCGTGCAGCACGCTTAGCTTTAGTTGTAGCTTTAGTTGCACTCATAGTTTGCAGCAGTTCATTTGGATCAATACCGTCTGCAATAAGCATTTCACGGTATTGGCTCAATTTACGTGTGCGTTCTTCAATTTCAGCTTGTACTTGAGAATCTTCTTCGCGGCGTTCGTTAACGACCACTTCAAGCTTCTCCAGCATTTCTTCTAAAGTTTCAAGAGTGCATTCACGCGCTTGTGCACGCAGAGTACGGATGTTGTTAAGAATCTTTAACGCTTCGCTCATTGTCCTGGTCTCAAATTATAATTGGTGGGGGGGCGTCTGGATAATAATAGAGTGCTATTTTAATTTCTGCAATAGCCAATTTGATTAGCATCCTCGAATTTACGTATTTTATTAGCGAAAAGTTGCTGCTTGCTACTAATAAGCGATGGCGGTTTGTTATTCTCCGTAGTGTTTTTAACGTAAAAGTTCATTTTGCTCGCTAATGACCCTACGCGAAAACATGATTTTCTCACTAAGTTATAAGTTTGCTTTATATCAATAAAGCAAAAATAGACGACTTATCGTGCTAGCGTGTGCAATAACTGATCATGCAAAAAGTGCGATATTGATATAGCTGCGATGAAAGGTTGAGTAAGGTAAAAAAAGCATGCTGTATTGGATTTATCAGGTTCTGACAATATTTGTTATCACTATTTTACCAATTAACCATGGTAATACATTACTTGTATCATTAATGAACCAATCGCGGTACATCCTATCCAACCCTATTGCTATCCCACGCACCTAATCTGGTTAATGTTCAAGCAGCATACGTTCGCTGTATCAATATTGTGAGATTGGTCATGTAATGTACCTAATAATAGCAAGGTGCTTCAAATGAAAGTGTCGGCAGCTACATTAACGCTACCATTACTTAATATAGAAAACAGTAATATAGAGAAGTAGTCTGCTCCTCGTAAAGTCTGAATTTATGATAAACTTGGTACTCGTTGTCATTGTGACCATTTATTATACCACTGGAGTTACGGGCCCATGGCTCAACTTTATTTTTATTACTCTGCGATGAATGCAGGGAAATCCACCGCGCTGTTGCAGTCTTCTTATAACTACCAAGAGCGGGGCATGCGTACCTTGGTATTCACAGCAGAGATAGATAATCGCTTTGGTGTCGGGACTGTCAGTTCGCGTATTGGCCTGTCCTCGCAGGCACTGCTTTATAATAGTGGAACTTCACTATTATCCATTATTGCCACTGAGCATCAGGAAAAGCCCGTTCATTGTATTTTGCTAGATGAATGCCAATTTTTGACCAAAGAGCAAGTTCAGCAATTGTGTCAGGTGGTGGATGAACTGCATATCCCGGTATTGTGTTACGGTTTGCGTACCGATTTTCTCGGTGAACTATTTCCCGGTAGCAAATACTTGTTGTCGTGGGCTGACAAATTGGTTGAACTGAAAACAATTTGTCATTGTGGCCGCAAAGCAAACATGGTGCTGCGGTTAGACGAACAGGGCAGAGCTGTGCATGACGGCGAACAAGTCGTTATTGGTGGCAACGAAAGCTACGTTTCTGTTTGTCGCCGCCATTATAAAGAGGCGATTAAAGCGGCTTCTCTCCAAAATCCTTCCTAGATACTCATTGTCCACCAAGGATGCCTCACGGGATTTCTTATTGAAGCTGTGGGGTAACTAACCTTTTGCTGAGTTTACGTCATATGAAGCCATACAGCTTTATCCCTCGCATTTATGCGGGGTGAAAAGCCTTGGTTTAACGCTATATCCTGGACTGGGTCATTATTTTGGTTTTATCGCCACATTTTCTACAATCTTACAAAATTAATAAAAGACACGATGTTGATCCTAATGTCTCCTTAATCCATAGTCGATTCGGGGGATGACGTTATAACGCATTAGCTTGGGTATAGCAGGGGTTGGTGGCGATGTGGCGAGCCGTATTGAGATTAGTCAGGGGATTAGATGCGTGGTCCGTAGGAGCGGACTATGGCGATTTGAGCGGTTATATACCAAATGTTTTTAAATGTGCTTATAAAAAGAAACCCCCAACAGCAATGGCAATTGGGGGCTATATCTTCTGTTGTGTAACCCCCAGCTATAAATGGGGGTTACACATTAAGATTACTATTATTTCTTGGCTTTCTTTTCAGCTTTTGGTGCCGGAGCTGCTGTAACAGCAACTTCTTCACGGTCAAGTTCTTCGCTAAATTCGCGGCCGTAATAAGTATCCATCAAAATCTGTTTCAACTCAGAGATCAGCGGGTAACGTGGGTTAGCACCGGTACACTGGTCATCAAATGCATCTTCAGACAGTTTGTCTACTTTAGCTAAGAAATCAGCTTCTTGAACGCCAGCTTCACGAATTGATGCTGGGATACCCAACTCTGCTTTGATTTCATCTAACCAAGTCAGCAGTTTCTGAATTTTCTGTGCAGTACGGTCGCCCGGAGCACTCAGACCCAGATGATCTGCAACTTCAGCATAACGACGGCGCGCTTGTGGGCGGTCATATTGGCTGAAAGCAGTCTGCTTAGTTGGGTTGTCATTCGCATTATAGCGAATAACGTTAGAAATCAACATGGCGTTGGCTAAGCCATGCGGGATATGGAACTCAGAACCCAGTTTATGGGCCATTGAGTGGCAGACACCCAAGAAGGCGTTAGCAAAAGCGATACCCGCGATGGTTGCGGCATTATGCACACGCTCACGAGCCACTGGGTTTTTAGCACCTTCATTGTAGCTGGCTGGCAGGAATTCTTTCAGCAGTTTCAGCGCTTGCAGAGCCTGGCCGTCAGAATATTCATTCGCCAATACAGAAACATAAGCTTCCAGAGCATGAGTTACTGCGTCCAGACCACCGAAGGCACATAAAGACTTAGGCATATTCATAACCAGGTTGGCATCAACGATTGCCATGTCTGGAGTCAATGCGTAGTCAGCCAATGGATATTTCTGGCCTGTGGCATCGTCGGTAACTACCGCAAATGGCGTCACTTCTGAACCGGTACCTGATGTGGTGGTTACCGCGATCATTTTCGCTTTCACACCCATTTTCGGGAACTTGTAAATACGTTTACGGATATCCATAAAGCGTAATGCCAATTCTTCGAAGTGGGTTTCAGGGTGCTCGTACATGACCCACATAATTTTGGCAGCATCCATCGGTGAACCACCACCCAGCGCAATGATCACGTCTGGTTTGAAGGAGTTCATCTGCTCGGCACCTTTGCGCACGATGCTCAGGGTAGGGTCCGCTTCTACTTCGAAGAAGACTTCAGTCTCGATACCGTGAGATTTCAGCACGCTGGTGATTTGATCGGCATAACCGTTGTTGAACAGATAGCGGTCAGTCACGATGAAGGCACGTTTTGCACCGTCAGTTGCCACTTCTTCCAACGCGATAGGCAGAGAGCCACGACGGAAGTAAATAGATTTCGGTAGTTTATGCCACAACATGTTTTCTGCTCGCTTAGCCACAGTTTTCTTGTTGATCAAGTGTTTCGGCCCAACGTTTTCAGAGATGGAGTTACCACCCCATGAACCACAACCTAGCGTCAGAGATGGCGCCACTTTGAAGTTGTACAGGTCACCGATACCACCATGAGAGGCAGGGGTGTTGATTAGAATTCGGGCGGTTTTCATTTTATCGCCGAAATACTTAACGCGTGCAGGTTGGTTATCCTGGTCGGTATACAGGCAAGATGTATGGCCGATACCCCCCATTTCTACCAGTTTTTCCGCTTTATCAACTGCGTCTTCAAAACTCTTCGCACGATACATCGCTAAAGTAGGCGACAGTTTTTCGTGAGCAAATGGTTCTGACTCGTCAACAACCTTAACTTCACCGATAAGAATTTTGGTGTTGCTAGGAACTTTAATGCCAGCCATTTCAGCAATTTTAGTTGCTGGCTGACCAACGATAGCGGCGTTCAAACCGCCATTTTTCAGGATGATATCCTGAACTGCTTTCAGCTCTTTACCTTGTAACAGGTAGCCACCATGGGAAGAGAAGCGCTCGCGAACTGCGTCGTAAGCTGAATCAACCACGATGATAGATTGTTCAGAGGCACAAATCACACCATTATCAAAGGTTTTTGACATCAAGATAGATGCAACAACACGTTTAATATCAGCGGTTTCGTCAACCACAACAGGAGTGTTACCCGCACCAACACCGATAGCCGGTTTACCTGAGCTGTAAGCTGCTTTAACCATGCCTGGGCCACCGGTTGCCAGAATCAGGTTAATGTCAGGGTGGTGCATCAGTTGGTTAGACAGCTCAACTGTTGGCGCATCAATCCAGCCAATAATATCTGCTGGCGCACCTGCGGCAATAGCGGCTTGAAGCACGATATCTGCAGCTTTATTGGTTGCGTCTTTAGCACGTGGATGTGGAGAGAATACGATACCGTTACGCGTTTTAAGGCTAATTAATGCCTTGAAGATAGCGGTAGAAGTCGGGTTAGTTGTTGGTACGATACCGCAGATTAAACCAATAGGTTCAGCGATAGTAATTGTACCGAAGGTTTTATCTTCTTCTAAAATGCCACAAGTTTTTTCATCTTTGTAGGCATTGTAGATGTATTCAGAAGCAAAGTGATTCTTGATCACTTTATCTTCAACAATACCCATACCTGATTCCTCTACCGCCAGTTTGGCCAGGGGAATACGGGCATCCGCTGCAGCCAGAGCTGCGGCACGGAAGATTTTATCAACCTGCTCTTGAGTAAAGTTGGCATACTCGCGCTGGGCTTTCTTGACGCGTGCTACTAGCTCGTTAAGTTCAGCGACATTCGTTACAGCCATAATGCTCTCCTGATAATGTTAAACTCTTTTAGTAAATGAGCTGTTGAAGCAACTAGTATAGTCAGGCTCTAGTATGCCGTAAGGTCAAATAGAGCTAGTTTTATAGCTTACTTTGCCATTTTTTACCGCTGATTTACTGAAAGAGCTTTTGTTCCACTAAGAATAAGATGAGGGGGAAAATATCATTTTCAACCTTTATACTCTGTTTCTCAGTGAACTTACTCTCTACCACTGCTCAGAGCTTAACTATTCTTAGGTATGTTTTTCGTGATTTAAATCACGAAATCGTCAAGCTGACACCATTCAGCAATTATTTGTTGAGAGTAATTATCATTAACATGAATAAATTGATAATTCATGACGTTAAAGCTTCATTAACACCACAGGGCATTAACAAGAGTTATCATTTTAAACGGTAAAAATTTACCTTGTATAAATGCTGTTTTATTACATAGATTCCTATGACTAATTCCATTACATTAGCGCGCACATCTGTAGAAGAGCGCCCTAAGGGTGATTTTTAGTGAAAAGAACTGTGGTCAGAGGCTTGAATAATGCAGGTGCTATTCTGCATGGTAGCGACATTATTTTTGTCGCGAATTTTCCAGGCACGGGCCATAAGGTGTGTTGTCTTGGGGCATTAAATTATAATGGCCTGTTATCTGTGACGTTTTTATCAGCTATTGCGCGGAGTGATGTGTGAGTCAATCATTGTTGGACCTTTCAGGTTACATCAAGTTTTTTGTTGGCTTATTTGCACTGGTAAACCCGGTAGGTATATTGCCGGTATTTATCAGTATGACCAGCTATCAGGCAGCGGCTGGGCGGGATAAAACTAACCTGACAGCTAACCTGTCAGTGGCGATTATCTTGTGGATATCCTTGTTCTTGGGGGATGCCATTCTGAAAATTTTTGGTATTTCCATCGACTCATTCCGTATTGCCGGTGGGATTCTGGTCGTTAGCATTGCGATGTCGATGATCAGCGGCAAACTCGGTGAGGATAAGCAGAACAAGCAGGAAAAAACCGAAACGGCGGTCCGTGAAAGTATCGGTGTTGTGCCACTCGCATTGCCACTGATGGCAGGGCCAGGTGCCATCAGTTCAACCATTGTTTGGAGTTCCCGCTATCACAGCTGGCAGAATTTGTTAGGCTTGACGGTGGCTGTGGCCTTGTTTGCGTTCTGTTGCTGGTTGCTATTCCGGGCGGCTCCGCTGCTGGTTCGGCTGTTAGGGCAAACCGGTATAAACGTTATAACGCGTATTATGGGGTTATTGCTGATGGCATTAGGCATCGAGTTTATTGTCACCGGTATCAAAGCCATTTTCCCCGGATTACTTTAATCTATCCCCATATCCCACGGTATGTAGGTCACCGGTATTATTACGGGTGACCTTTGCTGTTTTTCAGCCTGATATTTAAATATCTAAGCATTAATTTAGTGCAGAATATGTATGTAATTTAATCTATTGCACTTAAATGCTGCAATAATGCTATCTCTATAAAGATAATTTGGCTTAAGGCTTATTTACTCATCTTTAATAAATCATTCAGTGACCCTCAGAGTAAACTAAATACGCTATTTGTTGTTAAAATGCTCACATCATTCTGTAGGGCTTGTGCGGAATTTATCTAGGTGTTATTAGTGATTACGCTGTAATCAGTAGGTGTTTATTCTGGCATTAGTGCTAATGTTAACTTTATGTTTCTAGAACGGCTTTTTTGACATTTTTTTTGCCGTGAATTTAAATTTTAAATG
>NZ_JAZGQE010000153.1:0-11541 GCF_048593885.1 Yersinia sp. 1252 StPb PI
CGTCGTTGTCGCCGTGTTCGCCTGTGAGTTATCAAATTCAGCGAAGAAAAGCGGTGTCCGAAGATTGCTCGGAATATGAGTAAAAGGAATAGTCATTATTTGGTTTTCTCCGCTTTGGTGGTTTCTGGCGCAGGTTTAGCCTCTTTAGGTTGTTCGCGCACCACATCACCGTCGTTTAAACGACGACGCCAAAATGAATTATCGGGAACCTCAGAGCCGGATTCAGGCAAAAAGGTGCCCTTAACCGGGTCGCGTACAGTGCGACCGGCTACGGGTTTAACAATCATGAGGTTTACTCCGGGAAGTTGATTGAAACTACGGGTTCGGTAGTGCCATCTGGCATGGCAATCGTGACATCCATACCGTCTAATCTGTCGGCATTAATGGGATAGAAGTCTTCCGGCCCCTGGTAATACTCGATATCCAGATCCATCAATAATTGAGCCAGATGGCCTTCCCCCCCCGAGTCCAGATCAATGGTTGAACGCACTTTGGCAAATTGCTGTATCTGGCGAGTGAGGTCATAACTGTTTATCACCGCCCGCTCAATTTGTTCTCGCAACCGTTCGAGCGCCAGTTCTGCCTTATTCGCCCCATCATTCTCATTTTCGCCGTCAAGCTCCTGCAACCGGCCAGTGATACGCACAGTGGTAATGGTGTTGAACTGCGGGGCGTTGCGGCCTAATGACTGTTTTTCCTCGATAAGGGTTTGCACCAAGATAACCGGATACATCTCCTCAGTGGTTGGCCAGTCACGCGGGGAGTAGACGCGGTTTCCCGCGTCAGTATTTCCGATGATGGCATCAACAACCAATTTCCTGACTTGCGCTGTATTCATGGTTTCACCCGATTCAAAATGAGTTTGCTGCCGCCGTGACTGTCTGGCTGAACATCTGCTACAGCAAACAAGGTATTGACCGGCTCATTAGCAACGATGCCAATAAATACCCGGTCCCCCTGTTTAGGTGGCGAACGAAACTCACTGTCCCTAACCCCTAAAACGGGATTGGTGGTATTAATGGTGCTGCCATCATCCAGCGGGTCAATGGTGGTATAAGCCCGATCAAAGATACCGCTGATGGTATAAGTTGGCTTACCACCAGCAGGCCGGTAATCAACCGGGTCACCAAATACCGCTTGTAGGGGGGCAAGAAGATGCTGATCCCAGTTGATACCCATCAGCCACCTCGATTTATCTTCACACCATCATCGACAGTGATTGAGGGGCCAATAGTGCTAGCGGCCTGCTTCCGTAAGGCTTTCACATCAGCAACCACACCCAGGCTAATCAGTCGTTCAGCATCATCATGCAGCAGGAATAAACGGCTATTCTCCGCATAAGTTTTCCCGCTATGGCGCAGAGTCTGGCCTTTTACGACAACAACCTCCAACTCGTCAGAGTCGTCGGAAGGATAATCACTCTCCGTCTCATTCTCTGTGGTACGGTCCTGAACATCAGGTTCAGCAGAAATATTGCTCTGGCTGTCTGGTATTTCAGGTGTTTTAGGCGGTTCCTCACTCGTTGATGTCTCTTTTTGTACCTCAGGATCAGGCTGTGTTTCGTTATTATCCGTCACAACAGTCTGTTCCTGCTGGGTGTCAGCGGCGAACTCGGGCGGCAAGCCGCCCAGTTCGTTGATGCTGGCTTGCTGCTTGCTCGGTGTTTTTGTTGCCATATCACACCACCGTCGCACAGAGTGAGGCATTAACCCGGCTTGGGATCACCAACGGGGCAGATTGCATCATCAAATAACGCTGCGCGGGGTTAGGCATAACCCATGATTTAGGTGCGAACGCCAAAGGCCCATAATTAAACGCGGGGTCAAGAATGACACCAAAGGCGCGAGTACCCATTAGATCAGCACCTGACATCAATACGGCACCATCGGGGATCATCGGCTTTTCAATGCCATCAACGGGATCAACGAACCAGTCGTTATACAACCACAAATCAAAGTTGCCCCAGCGACCTTTATAGACTGCGCCTTTATTGATTCGCGGACCGGCATCGACCTGATTACCAAACGGACTCAATGCTGGGAATGTAATAGCATTGTCCTTAATGGTGGTATCGAGACGGAACGCTTTCCATGAAGTAGTCGTAAATACCAGGTCAGTGGCCACCGCCCCAGACTCTTTCAACATCAATGTTTGCCAGTCTTCAATATCATCTGATGGCTGGGTATTTGTCGTGCCTGCGGGAACAGATAAAGGCCATTTATCTGACCCACTCAGCGTAATCGTCAGAGAACTTGAGCGGCCAAAGTCAATCTCAGCCGTTTCAAACCCTTCCCCCACGACCATGATTTTTGCTTTAGTCAGTGCGCTGGCCGCCATCCATTCCAAACGACGGTTGATCATGTCAATTTGATCTTCCATTTCAAATTGAATATTGAGCATCTCACGTTCAGTCGCGGTGAACTCCCCCCCAATACGTTCACCCATTTGACGTCGGATTGGTTTGCGCAGATCTGGAACCCGCACATCTTTAATGTAAGCAGGCTTAAATGTATTGGTCTGATATTTTCGGCTTTCAACCAAATGACCGGCGACTAACGGCGAGACAAAAGGTGCCAGGCGGCGCTTACCGATGTCCACATCAATTGAAACCTCTTCAGTCTCATATGTCACGATGTTGGGAAAGAAGCGATCCAATAACCAGTTTTGGCTAGTTTTTAGGTTAGGAACAACCTGAACCAACGCGTTGGTATCAAAAATATTCATGTAGTGTCTCTTTTGATTTTCTGGCAGCCAGAGCCGCCAGACAAAGATTGAGGACGAGTAAGCCCCTACCAGGTGAATGGCATTGGGTGCAAAGTAAGGAATTTAGGTTTTAGACTGGAGCCTGGATACTGTCTTCGAGGAAGATTGAGTAGATCCGCAGATCGGTTTTTAATTCAGCCAGCGTCCATGAAGCATCATGAATAATGTGGTTTTGATTGAATTGCCCCATCAAATAAACGCCTCCGCGCTGGGCGGTAGTGGTTGTATCCACATTATCGACGAGGATGGCGATCGGCACTTCGCTGCCGTCATCCGCATCTTTTACTGACTTGGTGTATTCGCCTGATGCTGTAATTTTGCCCATCACGGTGCCACGCAAATGGATTGCAGCTGCCTGAGCAATAACGCCAGTATCAGTGACCAGTTGTAATGTCCCTGAGACTAACTGGTCTGGCACAAACAACGATGAGCGCATGCTCGGTTGAAATGCATTTTGTCCAAAGTTATCCATTATTTTTTACCTTTTGCAGAGTCATAGAGGCTGGTCATCTTATTGACCAGTGACGCGCCTTTTGATGCACCTGCGGCATCTTGTCCGGGCTGTGAATTGCCGAGGGCCTGCATCCGTTCATCCAAAGAGCGTTTACGGGGAGCGGTGGCAGATGCCGGTGCAGTAGCGACAGTGGAGGCAAGCACCCGGATCACGGCGGCGGAACTCATCCCCGAATTTAGCGCCAGAGAGACCGCTAAATCTCCGCGCCCGGTGGCATGTTTGCTGCCAAAAATACGTGCACAGCGCTGGCGCTCAGCACTGCGACCTTTTTTGACGTTACGGTCTTCGGTGTCATCATCACCGTCATCGTCACTCCCTTCATCCGCGTCAGCATCATCGCTGTCGTCTTCTGCGTTAGGGTCTTTTTCATCCTGATCATCAGGGTTATTGTCGTCGTCATTCTCTTCGGCATCAGGGTCTTTCTCATCCTCTTCCGCCTGACGACCCTTGGCTTTTTTGGCCTTGTCCTTATCGTCTTCATTCTCTTCAGCGGCTTTCGCACCAAATCCAAACATGTGAGCAAAGCCTTGAATTTTAATTTTCTTACCCATTGTTTTCTCCAACCAGTTTTAATAAATCGCGGAATGCGGCATCAGGCGAGGCGACTTGATCAGCCAGCCCCAACTGCACACCATCAGCGGCTAAGAAACATGCCGCCTCGGTGTCTCTGATGGTTCTCTCTGCTATCCCGCGATTGCGGGAAACGGTACTCACAAACAGGCGGCCCATCTCGTCAACGTCCGACTGAATGGCTTTCTGTGCCTCTTTGCTTAATGCTTCGTAGGGATTTGATTCGGCTTTTCTGCTGCCAAAGGTGATTATCGTGACCTGTACGCCGTCACTTTTTATGCGCTGCGACCAGTCAACATGCATCACGATGACGCCAATTGAACCGACCCCGCCAGTACGCGGGACGATAATCCGATCTGCGGCACTGGCCAGCGCATAAGCGGCTGAATAAGCACTCTCGGACAGGATGGCCCATATGGGTTTCTCGCCTCGTGCCGCATAAATTTCATCGACCAAATCAAAACAGCCAGCGACTTCACCGCCCGGTGAGTCGATATCAAGGCAAATAGCTTTGACTTCGCTGTCATTCATTGCCGTCAGAAAGCTCACCCGAATACCGTCATAGCCCGTCATTCCGCTGTAAGGGCGCAAGGTGCCTAATTTCTGCACTAAGGTCCCCGTGATGGGTATCCGTGCTATACCGGCGATAACGTCATAACCACACTCACGCCCTTTGCGCGTAAAGGTATCGTCATCGTCATCCCAATCGGCATTAGACTGAATGCGCGTCAAGCCGAACCGATCAGTCAGTGCCGCCATAACCACTTCAGCCTTGTGCGGGTGAAGTGCCAGCGGGGTGTTAAATAGCCGCTGGGCTAAATGTGGAAGATTCACTGTGCCTCCGGTTTTTGTTGTTGATCAGGTGCAAATGTTTCAGCTTGCAGCCATGTAGGAATGGGTAGCCCACGCTCAAGATAAGCCTCGCGTTCTCGCTGACGCTGATCCAGCAGCTCCTCCCAGTCTTCACCGACGTTCTCAGCCGCTTCCATTTCGAGAGTAGATAGCCCCGCCTCCATCCCAAGAATGGACCCTTTCTTCTCAGCCACGGGGTCAACCCAGCCACGGCCGGGACCCATCCACTGAGCACGGCAATAGGCCGCTTTCGCTGTGAGAAAATCAGGTGCGCCATCCGGTAAGGGAACTTCGCCTAAGTCATGCAGTTCTTCGATAAAGCACGACAAGATGGGCTGAGCGAACCCTGCCGCAAAATCATCGCGGCGGCGGGTCAGCGTTTTCCAAGCTTCCAACATGGCGGAACGGGCTGAGCTGTAGTTAACATCAGACCAGTCTTGGGTGAGTTGCTGGGTAGAGATCCCCAAAGACGCGGCGACATTTCTCAACGTCGCACTTTCAAAGGCGACGAAGTTACTGGTTGGTCGAACAGCATTTAACGCGGTCATGCTTTCGCCGGGGGCCAGTATCGGAATACGAGCGCCTCCTTGTAATGACAGTCGTTTTTCGTCGTGATATTCACGGCGCATATCTTGATATCGGTTAACTTCCTCACCCGTATCAAGAGCATCGGCGACCAGATTTGGGTCATAAGGTGATGTGATAAAGGCGGCAAAAATGGAGTTCAGAATCGACGACTGTAATTCGACCTCATCGTACTTAATCAGCATCTTCAGCCGCTGAACGATGGGGGTGAAAATACTGATCCCCCGATGCTGAGAGGCCCGGTCACTGTCAAAGTCATGAATGACAATGGGGCGACCCCAGTCAGTTTCTCGCCGGATACGCTCCCACGTCATGGTCTCTTTACCGCTCCACCAGTCGCCTATGTGCGCTTTGCGAATGTGGTAAGCAATGGGCACCCCATCCTCATCAATCTCTACCCCACCGCGAATATTCAGCATGTCGAAATTTTGCTGAGGGTTGCTTAATCTATCCGGGTCGATGATCTGCATGGTCGTGGCGTACTGCGCACGACCGTAGCCAAGGCGGTCAGGGCGATATTGCATGACGCAGAGCGCATCACCATCAGTCAGTTTGTGGCGGAATCCAAGGCGTAGCAGTTGAGCGACGGTTTTCTTTCTTTCCACATCACAATAACGGTTTGGATCATTCGCCCAAATTCGCCAGCCTGATTCAATGGCCCGCCCATATTCATCAGCCCATTTCGCGTCAAATTTAGGATTCCCGGTCATCAGTGCCAGCGTCCGATAATCAACTTTGGCCAGCGGGCGGAAAGACGCCCCAACGGCATTATCCAAAATGCGGGTAACGCTGCCCGAGGCCCAACCATCGTTGCGTACCATGTCGCGAACACGGGCAACCACCTGATCGCGGGAGGTATTAATTTCGTTATCCGGCGACCACAATGACGGTTGCCAGTTTGCCATGGTGTCACTGAATTGGTCAGCAGCATCATAGGGAACGCCTCTGGAGCCACTCAGCATTGATGCCCTTGATTTGGATAGCGGCAAGGGGCTACCGTCAGGACCTAAAATCCTTACTGGGTTTTTCATCAGTAACGTGGCCTTAACGCCCTGCGCGGACGTGGAACAATACCCAACTGAGCCTGAAGGAGTTGAATTAACCCCATAAGCTGACCAATATCAGTCTGCTGATACGCCACTGAGCGGGTGCCATCTCCTTGAGCATATGAAAACGACACCCCTTTCGAGCCTACTGATAATTCGACATAGGCTTGTTGCGCTCGGTTTAATGCCTCTTCTAATTGGGCGCGAGTCATCGCACCGGCCAGCAGGCTGGTGTTTGCGTTGAACATAGAAATCCTTATGCCAGCCGTCTGGCGATGCTTTTTGTTATGGTGGGTTCAGATTCCTGAATAATGGCTCCCGGCAGTCGCAGACTGGTTTTCTCTTTCTGTTCAGGTGGAGCAGGATGCAGAACTTTGTCGGGTTCGGATTCGATCAGCATTGCGCGGGTATTTAGCTTCAGCCCCATATGAAACAGACCCGCAAGGGCAGCAGAAGCATAAACTCGACAGTCCAGCGCTTCGTTAGCCTTGCCATGAGGCAGCTCCCAAACACTGTAGCGCTGACCTGCGGACTCTTTCATGATCAAGCGCTCTGCGGTTAACTGGCTGAAATACCCCATATCCCGATCGGTTGAAAAATGCATATAACCGGGACCGGGTTTATCAAGATGAAGACGGGCGCGAATAGAATCTTTTGCTGAGTTAACCCCAATAATGACCGGGCGGAACTGCGACCGATTCTTTGAGGTGGGCCGCTTATTGGGCCAGATAGGGGAGCGTTTACCGCCAGTGGCGGATTCCCCCTTAATGGCCCATATCCGACGCCCCAGTCGCTCCTTGGCAAACTCATAGACCTTTTGTGTATGGTTGCCGCCGGAGTCATGACAGGCGGCCATGATGGTAAAGCCACGACCATCTGCCCGCCGCCAGATTTGTTTAAGGTAAGCATCAAGCCGAAGCCAAGGCTCTGCTGTTTCGAGGTCACCCTCAATAACGTCAAACGCCACAGACCAGCTCTCCTCATCCATTCCCCAGCCCACCACTTCTATTTCCAATCGGTCGGCCTGTGTGTCAATTCCCGCCGTCAGGACGGCAACGCCATCAGGAACTTCAGCATCAAACACTTCTCTTCGCGATAGCAGCTCATCGACAGGTAGGCGCTTACCGTAGTTGGGTCGGTGAGGTAGGCCCATTTGGGTATTCCACCAAGCCAACTCTTTATCTGGATCACACTTGGCTTTAAGGTATTTAGCAGCGATATCAGACGGTTTATCTTTTTGCCACGGGCTGAATAATTTGGATGCCTGAAATCCCGCGTGGATATTCTCGACCCCCAGCGCCCCACAGTCAGGACAAATAGCCCGATGCACCGCATGACGCTCAGATTCAGACCAGCGCCACACAACACCGACAGAGGTCTGATCATCAACGTGCCACGCTTGTTCATAATGATTCAGCGGAACATGGCGCTGGCCACAACATTCAAACGGCTTGGTCTGGTGCCATTGAATGGTGCGTAGCGCTCTTAGCCGGTCACCCTCTGACCAGCCAGAACCACAGCTTTCACAGTGGATCATGGCGAGTTTTGTATGGTGTTTGTCTCCCTCTGATGGCCAGTGAACATGCTTGAAGAAATCAGGAAATTGACGGTGGCCACAATGGGGACAGGCCATCGATGCCCGGCGCTGATCGGACTCTTCGTAGCTGGCCGCAATGCGGCTTTCATCTTCAACGGTCGGAGAGCAGGCGCGAACCGATAGCCAGTTGAGGCCAAAAGTCGCGGTGCGCTCTTCCGCCAGCGTGATCGGGTCACCTTCACGGGTGATGGGGTATTTATCTACCTCATCCGCCAGCAGCACACGGATCGGACGGCGAGCAAGGTTGTCTGGACTACCGGCCCCCGCCAGTGCCAAAAAGCCCCCCGTAAAGGATTTGTACAGTAATGTCTCTTTCGAATTTTTCTGCTTGTTGCCACCCACCAACTGGCGAAGAGCGGGTGTGACCCTGATCAAGGGGGTAATGCGTTCTTTGGAAAACTGCTCCGCCGCATCCTCTTTAGGTTGTAATAACAGCATCGGGCAAGGATCAAGATGGGCGAAGTAACCAAACAGGTTTTCAAGCAATGCCGTTTTCATCAACTGGGTACAGCACATCACGGTGATGATATGCACCCCGGATTCCGTCGCCGCCAACATGGGGCCACGGGCAATCTCTACCGTTGAGGTGTCCCAGTCACCTGATGTGCTGCCAGCCTCTTTTGCTAGCTTTCTGAATTTGTCAGCCCAATCGGGCACGCTAATACGGGGTGGCGGTGTCCAGCCCTTACGAACGCTGCGGAGGAGTCGGTCATGTTTGCTCTGCGTTAAACTCAGGTTCGCCGAGGCCAGAGATGTGTTTATGGACATATTCTAATAACACCTCGGTCATTCTGTCGGCGGGAACATCCAAGTCAGCCGCCATCAAAGGAGCCACCCTTGACGGCCAGTTCATCCAAGTATCTCGCTGAGCACGAAAAGCATCAAACAAAATACCCTCTGCGACCGTTAGCTCCACCAGTTGCCCGTCTTCTTTCTCAAACTCCAACTTGGTCAGTAACGCTAGGTAATTCTCTTTTACTCTACTGGCTTCTTCGCGCGTCCATTCAACCCCATTAGCGAGCATGATCTCTTTGATGGTTTCGTCGGTACTGTCGTCAATGTCAGCGCCGGTAACTTTGACGGGCCGCTTTTTGCTGGCGTTTTTAGTGCGGGGATCTTTGCTGTCGCGCAAAGTAGCCACCGCTTTATCACTTTCCTCAACGTTGACCAGATCACCATCAAGAACAATATATTTTCCGGCCTTAATCCAGCGGCTCACCGTCTTCCGATCAACGCCAGCATGTTTGGCGTAATCAATCTGCGTCATCGTGCTCATGGTGAAAATCGCCTCAGTGGGACATGGGACATTGCCGTGGGACATTTGCATGGGACATTTTTTGTGTCCCATCTAAAATGTCCCACGCAGAAAAACGGCTACAGCCGCGCGGCGTAAGGGCTGACGGCCACAGTTGCATAACTATGCACGTGGGACATGGGACACAAAATGAAAAATTTATAGCTGGTAAAACTGCACGGCGCGCAATGCCCGTACATTACAAAGGTCTCTGGAGGGACCCGTTTTTTTCTAGATGATAATGGTTGTCATATAACTCTCTATTTAGCCGTCTTCAACGCCTGCTCGATTGCCGTGCTTAACGCGCCAGGCATCAAAGCCTGTGCCATTGCATTCGCCCGGTCGAAGTATCCAAGCGTTGGTTTAACTGCCAATGCGTCACCAAACTGAATCAGCAGCTTAGGTGCTCTTTGTTTCTCTCTGGCGCGATGTACCCCGTTAGGCGAGCGCTTCTGACGCTTCTTAACCTTTTTGCTTTTCTTCCCTTTCTTACGCTGGAAAAAACCACTAACGCCATTCACCTCACCTACAAACACATTTTCTTTAGCTTTGAGCTGCTGCGTTTTATTGCGGGCTAAGTTTCCGAACTTATTAAGCTTTATGTTTTTAGGGTTAAGCAACGCCTGACCATTGAGCTTGTGCTGACCTCCGAACTCAAACGGTTCGAGATAGCTCGCAGCAATATCACGGACAAACACTTTGGCCTGTAATCGGTCTTTGCGGGCACCAAACGAGCCAACGGAATTAACGGTGAAAGGGGTCGGATTATCCAGATTGCGCTGCATACCCACCTTCTGAGCGGCTGCAATCTGGCGCGCAACACTTGTTAGTGCCTGAGCAGCAGCAAAAGGGATCTGCTTTTTAATCTGCTGGAGCTGATTAGATAAATCCTTAAGAGTTGCCATGATCTATCCCTAAATAGAAAAACCACCGGCTTATAAGGCCAGTGGCTTAGGTTGTGCATTATCGATGGCACCCAATGAATGCCACCTGTAATGCTCATGCGATTGTGTGCCTGGTTACTTCTCCACCTCAGGCGGCGGTATCTTGGGAGTTCTCACACAACCAAAAAGGGAATATCTATGTCGATGCTCGATAATCAGGAAATTGAGTTACCCGCATGCCCTAAGTGCGGCACCAAGACGAAGAAGAAATACGCTTGGCTTAAGTCTCATCGTCACTTCATTTGCCGGTGCGGTAGTCAAATCAACGTCGATGTTAGTGATCTGGCTCGCAAAATCGGGGCTATTGAGAGCAAACTGAAGAAGCTGTTTAAATAATTCTTTGTCGATTGTGATCGTTTCGCTTGGCTGGGCTTCTGCCTGTAATCTCTGGAAACTCAGCCTATCACCCGCCAGTTGTTCTGCTGTTTTCTGAGTCATGATTTATCCTGTTGGGTTATTTCAGGAAATGCTGATGTGAATGAAACTGAACATCCAAAGAATGAATTCAATCATTCCCCAGCCAACAACAGCGCAGATGCAACCAAGAACAATGAATGTTCCCGTTCCGGGTAAATTAAGCCCCATTTTCTCCCTCCTCAGTCTTTATCGTTTCTATCGCCACATATCTTGTAGCTCTAAAAAGTAGAGAAGAAGCAGCGAAGAAAATTGAAGTAACGATCCACCCGATGTATGCCATGCACGAAATAACAGCAACGAACCGTATCCAGCCTATTACCTTTGAAAATTTTGATTTATCTGATGGCTTGAATATCTTGCCCAAATAATCCACCAGCGTTTGTTTCTGTTCGCCGGTGACAGCATATATGGCAACAATAATCCCAATGGCAATAGCCATTAAGATCAGCGAGAGTAGTATTAACAACCATGAATAAGCTTGAGCAATATTTAATAAGGCGCTTTCTGGTTGCCATAGTCCGTAACCCAGCAGCAACAGGAAAGCAGTGTCGATTAAATTAATAACTATCTTAGATTTCAATTTTGAATCCCTACTGTGATCGGGCATCGTTAATTATTAGCCGGTCGTCAGTGACAACCTTTTGTAGCGCAGTGAGTTTCTCGACTAACTTGTCGGCTCGTTCAGCGATTGAAATAAGAAACCCGACATCTGCGTCTGAAAATCCGCAGTCTCTGGCTGCATCAGTGAGCTGTCCACTGGCGGGAGTAACGGGCATATCCCCAACTGAAGTGGCGAGACACTCGAAACGCTTTTGCAACCTGATATTGCCAGCACGGTAAGCAGCAATAGTGCCTTTTGCTTTGTTCTCAGCATCTACTACACCTTGTTGATATGCCTTTAATCCAGCTAATTGCGCGGCTTGAAGTTGAGCCTCTTTTTCGGCAGCACTTTTTTTGGC